>JABDDX010000052.1:0-1356 GCA_013287375.1 Bacteroidota bacterium
AATACAAAAAACCCACTCCTTTTGGACCATGAAACTTATGCGCTGAGCAAGTAATATAATGCGCCTTTAAGTTTTGCAGATCATGACGGTAATGGCCAATGGTTTGTACCGTATCGCTATGGAAAATCGCGCCGTAGCTTTCACACAACCTGCCGATAGCCTCAATATCGTTAATAACCCCAATTTCGTTATTGGCATGCATGATGGATACAAAAGACGACACGCCATCGCCAAGTAAAAGTTCCAGTTCAGCCAGATCTATTTCTCCTTTATTATTTACGGATAAATAATGCGGTTTATTTAATGCATGCAATACCGCGTGATGTTCCAAAGGTGTGGTGATAATCCTTCTGCCTTCGGCGGATAGTAAAGCGGTATTATCAGCTTCTGTACCTCCTCCGGTAAAAATAATTTCGGATGGATCGGCATTAATCAGGCTTGCTATGGTATTTCTGGCTTGTTCAATTGCGCGTTTAGCCTCACGGCCATGAGCATGATGCGATGAGGCATTACCATAATGCTCCAACAAATACGGCGTCATTGCGCTAAATACTTCCGGGTCAAGTTGTGTAGTTGCTGCGTTGTCGAGATAAATTTTCATGTTGCTGTGCTTTAAAAATTAAATAAAAACTTACCACAGCGAAGCAGGAGAAATACCCATTATCGGATATTAAATCTATCATCATCTTATCTTTCTTCGCAAGCGAAGCAGGATTTAGCACCTTGTAAGGTTACAGGTTGCTAAGACGTCATCGGGCCTTTCCCTCTGTCTTTCTGGATAAGTATTAAAGAACTATTACGATGCAAATATATAAATAAACTACTAATTCCATAGAATTTATATTTATTTTTGAAAACATGGGTTACCTTTTTAATTTTAAAGTATTAATCAGTGAAGTTGGCCTAATTAACAATGAAACAGAGGGCGTACAATGGGAGTTTTTAAATGCCAACAGCGATAAATAAGAAATAATTAATCACAATTTATACACACACAAAACAACAAAACATGAAAAATTCAATCAAAGTTAGCGTTTTAGCTATCGCAATCGCTTGTTCATTTGCAGCTTGCAAAAGCAAATCATCAACTGCTGCTGCAGATTCTTTAAAAGCTGCTGACTCAGCTAAAGCTGCAGATTCAGCTAAAGTAAAAACTGATAGCACTAAAGTTGACAGCGCTAAAGTTGATACTGCAAAGAAAGATACCACTAAGAAGAAATAATTAATTTTTTTTAGTGATTTTTAGTTTTTAAAAGGCTCAAAGGTCGACTCATCAGTTTTAAAAATTGTGAGTTGGCTTTTGGGTTTTTTGTATTGTCGTAAGGGTACAAACCTGGCACAGTTATTACATGGCGG
>JABDDX010000052.1:1366-20671 GCA_013287375.1 Bacteroidota bacterium
ATTCTAACAATACCCACCACTCCTAAATTACCTTCTTGGTAACTTTTAGTCCTTTATTAAGGCTAATATTTTTCCTTCCCAATCCAAAGCTATCAGATATAAAGGCTCTTGGTCTACATTTGGAATTCTCACAAAAACGCACTATTATCGCTTCTGATTGAAGCAATATCAATTCCAAGCCAATAAACCCATTGTACCGACTAATTATTTTAAGATGAAAACGTTTCGCTACCTGTTTATCGCCGCGGCAGCTATTATTTTGGTTTCCTTTAAAAAGCCCGATCCCCTACCGTTATATAAAAACAAATCGGCGCCGATTGAAAGTCGTGTAAATGACCTTTTAAAAAGGATGACTTTAGATGAAAAAGTTATGCAATTATCTCAGTATACACTCGGTTTAAATGATAATGAGAATAACATTAACGATTTATCAAAGGATTTTGATCCACATGCTGGTTCGTTGATCTATTTCGGAAGCGACCCTGTATTTCGCAATGCGGTTCAAAAAAAGGCTATTGAAGAAACACGCTTAGGCATCCCAATTCTTTTTGGGTTTGATATTATTCATGGTTGTAAAACATTATACCCCATCCCGCTGGCGGTAGGCTGTTCATGGAATACGGAATTAAACCGGGAGGCATGCTCCAACTCAGCAAAAGAAACTTATCTATCAGGCATTAACTGGACATTCTCTCCAATGGTTGATGTGGCACGTGACCCACGCTGGGGCCGTGTGGCTGAAGGTTATGGCGAAGACCCATACACAGGCGCTCAGTTTGGCGCATCTGCTGTAAGAGGCTACCAGGGGCAAAATTTATCGGCACCAAATAACATAGCAGCATGTTTAAAACATTACGTAGCCTACGGCTTGGTTGAAGGTGGTAGAGATTATTCATTTACCGATGTTTCGCAGCAGCTTTTGCAGGATACTTACCTGGTTTCATTTAAAGCAGGTGTTAAGGCAGGAGCGTCAACCGTAATGAGTTCATTTAATGATATAAGCGGAACGCCTGCAACCATAAATAAATACTTATTAACTGATATATTAAAAACACAATGGGGTTTTAAAGGCTTCGTAGTGGCTGATTGGCAGGCCATTGCACAGTTAATGAATCAGGGTGTAGCAAAAGATCCCGAGCAGGCTGGCGAAAGGGCCTTAAATGCAGGATTGGATATGGATATGCTGAGCGACATCTATCGCAAATACATACCAGACCTGCTGAAACAGAAGAAGATCAGCATGGCAACTGTTGACGAGGCTGTAAAACGTGTATTAACCCTGAAATTTAAATTAGGCTTGTTTGATAATCCCTACACACCCGTAGTAGACGAAAGCCAGCGGTACCTGCAACCTGAAGCTAAAAGAGTGGCTAATCAAATGGCTGCTGAATCGATGGTTTTATTAAAAAATAAGGATAACATATTACCTATTTTGTCATCCATAAAATCGGTAGCGATAATTGGCCCAATGGTTAAGGATTCAGCAGACTTGATGGGATCATGGACCGGGCGTGCAAATGCTAAAGATGTTGAATCAATCAACTCTGCACTACAAAACGAATTTGCAGGCAAACTACAACTTAACTACGCCCATGGCTGTAACTTTGACGGCAAAGATGATACTGGTTTTGATGAGGCTATAAATGCAGCCAAAAATTCAGATGAAGTGATCTTGTTTTTAGGCGAGAAAAATAGCTGGAGCGGCGAAAACACTTCACGTTCAACCATCGCGCTGCCTGAAATTCAGGAACGCCTGGTGGCTGCTATAAAAAAGACAGGCAAGCCCTTAGTTATTGTATTAAACAACGGTCGCCCTTTAGCGCTAGGAAATATTGAACCTGATGCTGATGCTATTTTAGAGGCCTGGCAACCCGGCACTGTTGGTGCGACAGCCATTACCGGCATCCTTTCGGGCAGGATAAACCCTTCGGGCAAACTGGATATTACCTTCCCGCTTACCACTGGGCAAATCCCGGTTTATTATGATATGCACCCACGCGCAAGACTATACCAACAAGGCAATTATCAGGATATTCCGACCGAACCATTATACTGGTTTGGACATGGCCTTAGTTATACAACTTATAATTACAGCGATGTAAAGTTATCATTCACAAAAATCAAAAAAACCGAACACCTGATAGCTAAAGTAGAAGTTAACAATACAGGCAAAATGGATGGCAAAGAAGCCGTGCTATGGTATATATCTCATCCGGAAGCGACTATATCACGCCCTAGAAAAGAACTCAAATTTTTTGAAAAGAAGCTGATTAAACAAGGCGAAAAGGTAGTGTACACTTTTGACCTGGACCCCGAAAGAGATTTGAGTTATCCTGATGCAAACGGGAAACAGATATTGGAGAGTGGCGACTATTATTTAATAGTCGGCTCACAAAAAGTAAAGTTTGAAGTGACAGATTAGGTAAAATCTGTTATAAGTATTGAGCCTTTAATCGAAAGATTAGAGGCTTTTTGCTACATCCTTAAACGAAGGGAAACAGACCTGCCTAAAGCCTGTATCAGCTCTGAGTCCAATTCCTGAACACCATCTTTCTGCTTCCAAACCAGTTTTATATCTCTTACAATACCAATTTTTTCACCGTTGAGCAATAGCTCAATTTCGGTGGTATTATGATTTATCTGTTTACTATCAATTATTTGGTAAACATAATCATTGTCTTTAAAAGTTATTCTTAACGGTAATCCCATTCGCGTAATCCTCCGCCGTAAAGATATAAGTTCAAAGCTTATGGCGGTAGGGTATTGAAAATATATATTAATCATTTCGACTAACCGCCCTAAAATATTTCAACATAGTAAATATTTAATCTATACTATATTTTCAATTGCTTGTTGATTTTTATCATTTTGACAATTAATAATATTATGATACCTAATTTGACATCAACAACCTAAAGCAATCATTAGCTAACAGCTATTACCAATTAACCATAACCTAAAAATTACCATTATGAAAATCAACAAAAAATTGAATCAGATTAAATTTTCTGTATTATTATTTATGTTAATTGCTTTTGTAATTAATTTTAATTCGGCAAGCGCTTACGTAAACTCAAGTAAGTCTAAGCTTGATTATGCAAAGTTCCCCACAACAATTCCGGCATCATTAGTAGGTAACATGCAAACTAATATTCCTTATGCACCTTATATTGTAAATACAACTACCTATACTTTTAACTGTTCGTCTGATCATTCGGGCTACACCTATTTTAATGTATCCGTTAACGGCGTAAGCATTTCAGGAACAGAAGCCATCACAACGGGGTCGCCGGTTGCGGTGTATGATACCAATCCTGTTTCTAATAGCTCAACCGTAGTTGTCCAGATAACGGGAGGATACATGCCTACATCCTCAGTGCTGGAAGGGCCATTCCCGGTTATTTGGGGTACCATCAGCGGCAGTACCATCACCTTTACTGATGTACCGTTAAACAACGGATACGTTGAGTGTGGCTTGCTTCTAAACTAAATAGTACTAAAAGGGATGATTTGGCGGCGAGTTTACGATTCTTGCTGTATTGTCTTTAATTAAATAATCAATAAACTTAAGTAATAAAATGCCTTTAATTGAAAGATTAGAGGCATTTTATTGAAGGTATTATCGATTGGATTAATTAAAATGCCTCATTCAAATTGAGGAAAAATCCTCTGTTGCCAAATCTGCCGAAAGCATAATCAAGAGCGAGGTTGGTGCGGGTAGCTTTGTTAAACAACACCCTTAAACCAGCGCCATAACCAGGTTGAAATACCTGGAAAATTTTTGTGCCTTGCTCATCGTTACCGGTTTGCGCGCTAACAAAGGTAACACCGCTAATAAATTTGTTCGCTAAAATAGGGAAGCGATACTCTAATTCGGTATCATTAAACTGTGTGCCTTTAAAGTATTGGGTAGTATATCCTCTTCCGCTTCTAAAAGTTATATCCCTTGCGGTGCCGGGTAATTCCAGGTAAGGAATATTACCGCTGATGAGATATGAACCCCAGTTCCAAAAAGCCAGCACTTCTTCAGGGTTGCTATCAGAAAGACTAAAGTATTTCCTGAAATCAGAGTTTAATTGCACCTCATTTTTGGTACTACCTATCCAGGTTTGGTTAATGCGCAAGCCCAAATCGGCATAAATACCTTTGTAGGCACGATTGGGATTATCACGAGAGATGTATTCTGCATCAAACAAAAATCCGTTTGATGAATAATGATCTTGCGGAAACCCATGCTGATTATTATATACACTGGATGGCGTAGCATTATTTACGGTATCCTTATTGGTGATATTACGCCTTATAGCAAAATCAAGCCCCGCGCCTAAAAATAAATCTTTTGCCACATTCTTATATACCTTTTCTCTAATATCATAATACATGGAGTGTATAGAATAAGCTTTGCGTTCGGGATCTGCAAGTATATTATCTGCTGCATTACCTCCTGTAATATCGCGGCCTATCCCTAAGCCGTAATCAGGTATTACCGTTTTTGCGACGACAAGGTTACCCTGAAAATTCCATTTATTGCCGGGGGTAAATATGTTGTGATTTACGTAGAAATAAATGATGCCTTTACTGGTAATTGAAGCTGATGTAGCAGCAACCGACAAATAGGTATTAGGGTCGCCACCTAACCTGCGGCCTGCTACGGCTTTAATGCCAAGCTGTTCGCCAATGGTAGGATTGGCCGCGACATTAGGCACAACTATAATACCCGAACTTCTTTTAAGGGTATCAGCTTTTTTATGCGGATGAATGATATTCCGGGTAAGGTCGCCAAAGTCATACTGCTTATTGATGTTGTTGGCTATTTGCTGTTTTTTGATGCCCTTAGCATGAGCCGAGTCGGCTTTGATTGAATCTCTTGTTTCCTGAACCTGGCCATAAGCCAAGCCTTGTGTACTGACAAACAGCACAAAAAAAACAAATTTCAATAAAGGAAATTTTTTATAAGACAGGCTGTGCTGTACTGCTTTGGTATAAATGCTCAAATTAAAATGATATTAGGTGTAATAAATCATTTGTTAAACTCACAGAGCAGCCAAATGTTTGCCTGCTAAAATATATATACCAGTGGCTTTCTGAAAGTGACAAAAGTAAGATTCTAGCATAGATCTAAATTACAACAAGATTGGCGGCGAAGACTTCTGAATACCGGGCGATTGTATGGCATATTTTTTAACCTGCGAAAACAATTGCTTGGGATGGAATGGTTTGGCGATACAATCCTCAAAACCAGCCTCAATTAGCCTGGCCAGCATTTGCCCATCTATTAATGAAGCCGTAAATGCCACTACCGGGATGTAAGGGAGTAGTTTCTTTATCTCTGTTATAACCTCATACCCGTTCATAATGGGCATTTCAAGGTCGAGCAGTATAATGTTAAAGTCTTTGTTTTTGTCGAGTATCTCTAAAGCCTCTTTGCCGTTATAAGCAGGTGTACATGTCGCTTTATAACCTGTAAGCATTTTACGTACAATGGTCATGTTAATCTGGTTATCCTCAATAATCAATATATTTAAACCAGATAGGCCTTCGCTTTCGTTGTAAATGCGTTCAACCTTATGCGTACGTTTTTCAACCTTATTAAAGGTTAATGAAAATGCGAAAGTAGTCCCCCTGCCCTTTTCACTGGTTAATACCAGCGTACTATCCATTAGGTTTAATAGCCTTAAACAAATATTTAACCCCAAGCCAGTGCCGGTATGCTTACGGGTGCTTTCGCTATATACCTGTTCAAATCCGGTAAATATCCGTACCTGATCTTCCTTGTCAATGCCGATACCGCTATCTTCTACAATAAAATTGGCTTTAACTAAAGTTGAGGTAATATTTTCGCAGGTAACATTTAAGCGGATATAACCTTCCTCGGTAAACTTTAACGCGTTTGAAAGCAGGTTATTAATAACCTGGATGATTCTTACATCATCAGCCAAAACAAGTATATCAAGCTGCGGGTCAAGCTCAACCTTTAATTGTAAATTCTTCTTTTCGATATTGTTATAAAAAGGCAGCGTAGAGTTTGCTAATAACTCTTTTAAATTTACCTCGACTAAATGGATATTTAATTTACCCGCTTCTATCTTATTAAAGTCAAGTATATCATTAACCAACTGCTGCATGTGGTTTGAGCAGTATTTAAGTATCTGAAAATACTCATTTGTTGTAAATTGTGGCTGCTCATCAGTAAAAATATTCAAAGCACCTATAATACCGTTTAATGGTGTCCTTAACTCATGCCCCATTGTTGAAAGGAACTTTGTACGCTCGGCAATGGCGCGATTTTTTTCTGCAACTAAAGCCTTGATGTATTTTCTTTCATAATAAATATAGGCCAGGGCGAAACATAGTGTTAACAAAATAGCACAACTTGCATTAGTAAACATCATTCGTTTGGCAACATCCGCGGGTATATTTTCGATAGGAGGTATATTATGACCTACATAAAAGTTGACAAAAAATGCCACTATCCCCATTAAAAAGTAAGTACCTAATTCAGTAAAGGATGATTCCTTGTAATTCACTACTATCGGTATAACCACAATTACCGGGAAGAAATAAAAGTACTGCCCTGTTACCGAACCTTCTACAAAAGAACTAATGACAAGCAGGATACATATGGACGTTAGTATTAGTGGCTGAACGTTTTCCATTATGTGATATAATTGCAATAAAAGAATTATCAGCACGCAAAAGCTAAAGCAACCAACCATTAAGGCTGAGACTTTTAACCCCAACGCAAAATAATATACTGATATGCCAAGGCTTAGCACCAGTACAATAAAGCTTAACTGGCTTGTCCTCCGGGCAACCCCTTTAAACTTAAACGACTCGTTATTAGTTGGTTCGCTGTTAATCACTATACGCTTTTACGAAAACTCACAAATATAGTTTTCATGATAATAAGGTTAATAGTAGCAATTACTACTACCCCTGTTTTTATATTGCTGCTAAGCTATATTTCAAACAGGTAGGTATATATCGAAACTTTATTCCAAAAAGATTCAAAAGAAGAATATATGATGTGAAAGTAATGAAAATCAATTAAATTACCTCATAAGAGAAAACATTTCCGTTAATCCCTATATCTTATTATAAACTAATTTTAAAATACACGTTGGCTGTTTAAATATACCGGAAGGCACAAAAATGATCATGAAACAGAATTGCAGACCTTGCCAGATCAGCCAGCCGGGAGCGGGGATAAAATGCCCCCAATTAGCAGGTTAAAAATGCGCCAAAAATCATAAAAACAGGTCAATAAAGATCTTTTTTTATGATTTTTTTATCCTATTTCGGTTAAATTAAACCCTTAAAAGAATATTTTAGATATATTTTCACCAAAAAAGCCTACCAAAATGGTATATTTTAATACCAAAAAAGCAGAAACGATAATTAAAATGCGCTTTTTTCAATAATATAGGCTGATTATCCAACCAAGGCAAAAAAATGATTGTAAAAATTTTGCATATTTTATTTATAAGCAAGATACAACATTCTCTTTTACAATCAATTACAAACACAAAAATGACAAATCTAATGATTTTCTAATTTCATTTCTCAAAAATATCATGTACCTTTGCAGCTTCATACAGCAGATGTTCTTATCTGCTTATTGTGATAAGGTTTAGGTTTAGGCCCCCAAACAGCGAGTGTGAGGGGGTCTTATTTTTTTATAGAATTTTACACCTCGGCCAATTCTATCCATACCGGTGCATGGTCACTGGTTTTTTCCCATCCTCTTACTTTCTTATCTACACCACCTGCCATCAATCGCTTGTCCAATTGCGGGCTCAGTAAAAAATGATCTATCCGTAAGCCCGCATCACGACCATAAGCATTGCGGAAATAATCATAAAACGTATATATTTTCTGATCGGGGTAAAGCTTCCGGATAGCATCCGTCCATCCCTGCCCAACTAAGGAGTGGAATCCCTCACGTGTTTCCGGGCGGAATAGTGCATCCTCAACCCAACGCTCCGGTTTGTAAACATCCAGATCTGTTGGTATTACATTATAATCCCCGGTAATTACAACGGGCTTTCCTGATGCGAGCAGATCACTAGCATGCAGTTTCAACCGTTCAAGCCAACGCAGTTTATAATCAAACTTTGGGCCCGGTGCGGGATTGCCATTTGGCAGATACAGGCAGGCAACAGTAATACCATTAACCACCGCCTCAATATAGCGGCTATGCTCATCCTCCGGATCACCGGGAAGAACATGCCTTACTTCCTCAATCTCTGCATTTCGGGCCAATATAGCCACGCCGTTCCAGCTTTTTTGCCCGTGCCAGATAGCATTATAGCCAGCATCCTTAATAGCCTGTTCAGGGAATTTTTCCTGCGGTGCTTTAAGTTCTTGCAGGCAGGCAATATCGGGCTGCGTTTCTTCCAACCAGCGCAGCAATACCGGCAGCCGGGCATTAATGCTGTTTACGTTGTAGGTAGCTATTTTCATATGATATAAATGCTTTTATGGGTAAATTGTTGTTACAATATATGTTATTCGCCTTTAAATTTTAGTCCGATGATTTCCCTTACATCATCCAGCATGGCAATCATTTGTCTTGAAATTTCATGGGTGATGATCGGGCTTTCTGTCAGGCCAGTCTTAATCAGTCCACAAAAATGTTCGGTTTCGTAGTTAAGTCCGCCTGCGGTAAATGGCTCATCAAGTTCAACAATATGCCCATCTAAATAATTGATGGTAGCGCGGGCAGGGTTCCACCAGTTTTTGTGTATGGTGATATGGCCTAATGTGCCGCAAATCAGCGCGTCACCTTTACCATGTAAGTCAAACCCGCAATAAAACTGTCCGTAACCATGTGTATGCTCTGTTTGAAAGATAGAGAACATATCGATCTTGTTATCGCCAAACCGACCCATCGCCTGCACTTTTTTAGTGTTACCAAGCCACTCAACCGCGAGATAAGCTTCATATATGCCAATGCCCATAGTTGCGCCACCTACCAGGTCATAACTAAAATTAGGATGATTCAGACTAATGTCCGCAACTGATGATCCTGCTCTCACATAGCCTACCTCTCCAATAGGATCGGTAAGTAAATAGTCTTTTAATCGTCTGTATAAAGGAAAGAATGGTGGTTTCATGCCCTCCATAAATAATAGTTTTTTTGCTTTGGCTACTTTAAGTATAGTTTCCAAAATATGCAGGTTGATAGCAGCAGGCTTTTCACATAACACATGCTTACCTGCATTTAAGGCAGCAATACTGTATTCGGCATGGCTATCGGGTAAGGTGGCTATATAAACTGCATCAATATCGCTACCAAGTAATTCCTCAACACTGTTACAGTCCATGCCACCATATTGCTCAACAAAAGCAGTTACAGTTTCCGGCCGCCTGGACCACGAGGCTATCAGCACACAATCAGGTAATGCGTTTAAACCCTGCATAAACCGGTGCGCAATACGCCCGCAACCTATTATCCCCCAACGGATCATATATTATTTTTTAGGTAGACGAAAAGTAATAAAATACAATGGCCGGTTTATTAAAAACCAGCCATCTAATATCTTAATTGATTTGCATTAATTCAATCCAAAACCAATTAAAACCAAAACGGCCCATAAAGGGCCGCCCGGTAAAAACAACAAAAAACTAAAGATTATTCAACAGCGTCACCCTGCTTAATTTCATCAGACGCGTGTACCAATATTTTATCATTTGGTTTTAGGTTACCAAAAACCTCGGTAGAATCATTACCTACCAATCCTTCTTTAATATTCACCAGGTTGGCTTTGCCTGAATTATCCTGAATCACATACTCATGTTCTGTTGAGCGGATGATAGCCGCGTTAGGCACAAGCATAGATTTTGCACCCGAAAGCAATGGTATATTCACCTCGGCATACATACCCGGCTTTAATTGCCCGTTTTTGTTTTCTACGTCAATTTCTATGGCTTCCTGCTGCATGCTGCCTAGTGAATTTGCCGAACGACTGATCTTAGCAGTTTCTGTTTGCCCCGGCATAGCATTAAATACAAAGGATACCGGTTGTGAAAGATCAACCTTATCAACATAATCTTCAGGAATAGCTACCGTAAGCCTCATTTTATGAATATCCTGCAAAACTAACATGGGTTGATCGGTTGCCTTTCCAGGTGCAACCAAAGCGCCCGGCGAAACATTACGATCAATGATCATACCATCAAAAGGCGCCGAGATCCTCAAATAAGAGTTCATGGTTCTAACAGATTGTACATTTGATACCTGTGCTTGCACCATAGCCTGATCGGCTTTCATTTTGGATTGGGCATCATCCAGATCCAATGGTGAAACCGACCCAGGTTCTTTAGCGGCTTCTTTCAAACGTTCATATTTTTCCTTACTGGCTTCCGCATTTTCTTTAGCCTGATCGTATTGTGAAGTCGCAGCCGCTAGTTGCGATTCCATTTCAGGCGCTTCCAAAATCATCAATAGCTGGCCTTTTTTTACTATCGAGCCACGGTCGACAAATAGCTGTTTCACAAACCCATTAACTTTAGGGAATATATTCACCTCATTAAACGGTATTAACTGCCCCGGTAATTGTGCCGAGGTTGACAGCACCTTTTCGGATACTGTTGCATATTGGTATTTACTGGCTTGTTTAGTTGATTGCGCTGTAAGGTCAACCGGTTTTTGGTTACCGCTACAGGCTGCAAGAAACAAGCATATGGTTATTAAACAAATTAGGTATTTCATGATATAGTTGTATTTAAGTTTTCAGTATCGTTAGCGGCCCCAGGCATTAGTGATGGCTCTAGGTAAGTGGTTTTTTCCTGTATCCAGGCAAACATTAATGGTAAAATAAACAAGGCGGCAAGCGTTGAGGCTGCTAAACCACCAATAACCGCGCGGCCTAATGGGGCGGATTGCTCGCCGGCCTCACCCATGCCTGATGCCATCGGGATCATACCAGCTATCATGGCAAAACTTGTCATGAGTATTGGCCTTAATCTGATGGAGGCACTGGTGACAGCCGCACGGGTGGAATCTTTAAACTCTAACCTGAGGCTTTCTCCATTAGTCACAATTAATATCGCGTTAGCAACAGATACACCTGTTGACATGATCATACCCATATAGGATTGCAGGTTAAGCGTTGAACCTGTAAGCAACAAGGCTGTAATGGAGCCCAAAATTACTGCCGGAATAGTTACTAAAACCGTAAGCGACAATTTGAAAGATTGATAATTAGCCGCCAGCAACAAGAAGATAACCAGAATCGCGAAGCCCAAGCCATTTTGCAAACTGGTTAATGTATCTGTTAACAAATTCGACATACCCTCAATGGTTGCCACTAATCCTTTTGGCGGTGTACCTAATGATTTTACAGCCTTTTGTACCGCGGCTGTTGCTGTGCCCAAATCCATTTTACTGATGTTGGCACTTATGGTTATAAATCGGCGGGGGCCAGTGCGGTCATACTCGGCTGGGGTATAGCTTTGTTTAAAGGTAGCCACATCCGCAAGGGTTGGGCTGCTTTGGCCTTTTACCAATGGGATCTCCTTTAACGCGCTCATCGAGTTCATCACATATTCCGGTATCTCGGCCTGTACCTGGTAGGTGTAGGAATTGTTTTCATCCAGCCACAAGTTCTTCGTTGTGAAACGGCTTGATGAGGTACTCGCGGTAACAGATCTCGCGACATCGCTCACGTTTAGCCCCAACTGTGAAACTTTCAAACGATCCAGTGTGATGCCAATTACCGGGTAATCCAAAGGCTGATTGATCTGCACATCGCGCAAGTATGGAATCTGCTTCAGCTTGGCTAATACCTTATCGCCGTAGGTCTTTATTTGTTGCAGATCCTTACCTGCCACCTGAACCTCAATTGGTGTATTCGCACCCTGACTCATGATCTTTTCCGTCATGTCAATAGGTTCAAAGCTGATGGTCATTTCCGGAATTTCGGCCGCGATATTTTTGCGCAGCGCATCCTTTAGGTCATCCATATTAACATGGTAATTCTCATCCAGATTCACCTGTAACACGGCTTCATGTGTACCCGTGTTAAACACATACAGGTTACTACTACCAAAACTACTTGGCACCAAACCAATATAACCAGAAGTAATTTCTACATGATGATTTACCGTTTTATCGATGATTTGCAACACCTGTTTAAACTTATCCTCGGTAACCTCAAGCCGGGTACCCTGCGGTTCATCAATCCTCATCTGAAACTGCCCGTTATTGAGCTTTGGCATCATATCCTTACCAATAACCACAAATCCAACACCTGCTAAGCCAACAACTACTACCAGATATATAAAAATGATTAACTTTTTATTAGGCATTAATTTGTCCAATATCAATATAAAGCGCAGTTTCACACGTTCAAAAAAGTCGTTCTTTTCAGGCTCAGCTTCTTCTTCTTGCAGATGCTCATTTATCTGCTTCTCTTCCAATACATCAAAATCTTCTCCTGCATGCGCATGTGGCTTGCCGTGATGATACTGGTAACGCTCAGCTTTTATCATCCAGTTACTTAAAATTGGCACCAGTGTTTGCGCCAGGATGTATGATACGATCATGGTTAAACCAATTGACATCGAAAGCGGTAAAAACATCGCTTTAGGCACGCCATTCATCATAAACGATGGCGCGAATACAGCCAGAATACACAACAAGATAAGCAACAATGGAAATGAGATTTCTTCGCAGGCGTCATAGATGGCTAACCGCTTGGGCTTGCCCATTTCCAGGTGCTGGTGGATATTCTCGATAGTTACCGTAGCCTGATCAACGAGGATACCAATAGCCAGCGCCAACCCACTCAAGGTCATAATGTTGATGGTTTGCCCAAACAAACTCAGCAATAAAACACCAATTAATATAGATACCGGGATGGTGATCACCACAATTAAGCTGCTTCGCCAATCGCGCAGAAAGAGCAATACCATTAAACCGGTAAGCAAAGCGCCTAAACCACCCTCTGTCATCAAACTTTTCACCGCGTTTATTACGGCAACAGATTGATCAAACTCGTAAGATATTTTCACATCATTGGGTAATAAATTCTGCATCTCGGGCAGCTTGCTTTTTAAATCCTTTACCACCGACCAAGTTGAGGCTGATGCTGTTTTTACCACTGGGATATAAACCGATCGTTTGCCATTTATAAGCGCGTAATCCACCGTAATATCGGCGGCATCACTAACACGGGCTATATCTTTTATGTAGATAGGCACACCATTTTTGGTTAATACCGGGATGTTACCAAAGTTTGCTGAATTTTTAATTTGCGAATTCATCGTAGTTAAAAACATGGTATTATCTATCCTGATATTACCTGACGGCGACATCACGTTGTATTTTGCCAGGGCATCAACAACCTGATCGGGTGTCAGATCAAAGCTCCGTAGCTTGTCAGGATCGATGCTAAGGATGATCGACCTCGCATTTGAACCGAACGGTGGCGGAGCCGATAATCCGGGGATAGTAGCAAACATTGGCCTGATGCGGGTTGCCGCCAAATCATAAATATCTTTCAGGCTTTCTGTTTTGCTATCCAGCACCAGTTCGCCAACAGGTAATGATGAGGCATCATAACGAATTACCTGCGGAGGCAACGCGCCCGGCGGGAAAAAACTCTGTGCCCTGTTTACCTGCAATGCCACTTCGGCAGAAGCCTCGGCCATGTTGGTACTTTCGTAAAAGGATATTTTAACAATTGTTAAGCCTTGTATGCTTTTACTGCTGATGTTTTTTACGCCATCAACATATAAAAATTGGTTTTGCAAACCGGTGGCAAAAAAGCCCTCCATTTGCTGCGGCGACATGCCACCGTAAGATTCGATAACATAAATTGTAGGAAGATTAAGCTTCGGAAAAATATCTATCGGTATATTGATTGCACTGAGCACTGCAAAAATCAAAAGGCTCATGGTTATCACCACTACGGTGATAGGCCTTTTCAGTGCGGATGTGACCATTGACATAATTAATTATTTTAATAAGTTTAAAACTGTATTTACCTGGTTCTCGGTAATCGCTTTCTGGAAAAGCGCACTCGAGTAATCGTATTTGGCCTGCATATAATCTGTTTCGGCACGATAAAGGATGTTTAAGGAAGCATCCAACGTAATAATATCCGATAAACCATTTTTATATAATGACAGGTTCTGCCTGTAACCATCGCTTGCCGCTTTAAGCTGTTTTGGAATTTCCTTTAGCCTGTTTATAGCCGTCTCCATTTCCACATCTGCCTGGCTGGCGCTTATATCAAGCAATTGCTGTTGCTCCTGTAATTTCTTCAACGAATAATCAGTACTCGCCTTTTGTGTGCGGAGCTTTAGTTGCTTTCTGCGCAAATCAAATAGATTATAGGAAATTCCTATCCCCACCAAATAATTACCACGTTGAAAACCATATCCTGTTGAAAGGCTGTTATACTGCCCCGCGCCATCAATACTTGAGCCGCGATCCCAGGCTGCTGCCTCCAATGATATTTTCGGGTTATATTGCTTTTTCACCAGATCTTCCCGTTGTAAACTATTCTGATAAACAGAACGGTAATAATTGATCAATGGGTGATTTGTGGTATCCGCCGGAAACAAATAAGCGGTCGGCTGATCGATCAAGGTCATTTCAACCGTAGTATCAGGCACTATTGACTGATATGGGAACCCGCTAACCGCCGACAACTGCAACTGCACCTGTTTAAGCTGATTACCAACTTCGATGTAATTTAATCTTGCTTTTGATAGCTCGGCTTCGGCTATACTGGTATCAACCCCGGCCCGTACTCCACTTTTTGCCAACGACATAATGGAATTTAAGATTTGCTGTGTGCGGGTGATGTTTCGGTATTGAATGCCTAACAAATCCTGCAAACGCAGTAATTGCAGATAATTACCGATAGTGTATGCCCGCAAATCATATTTTGATTGAGCATATTGGTTTTGCTGAACAGTAATATCTGAGTTGGCAACCTTGTTTTCGGCGTGGTATTTACCAAAGTTATAAACCTCCCAATTAAGGGCCGCTATACCCAGGTTGTCTGACACCGCGCTGGTTACACTGGTTGTATGGATACCACCTGAACTTGATGGAATAATCCCGAACCCGAAGTACGGGCCGGTAGTATTGTTGCTGGTACCAATATCGGCTTGATAATTTAAATTCAGATCAGGCAGCCAGTTATTTCTTACCTCTGCAGCCTGATCCTGTTTAATTTTGATGATGGATGAATCGGTAAGCAATTGCGGCGCTTTCTGATCAACGTTATTTAATAATTGCTTAAGTGTAATGGCAGATTGTTGCGCATTTGCTGTTATTGCAAACCCTAACAATAAAACAGCACTAAAGCATCGTTTTAAAATATACATGATGATTTTATAAGTTCATTTACAATTAGTTACCTCATATTAAGATAACTCGTTTGAAAGAAAAAGTTCAATAAATTAACTGCACTCAATTAGTGAATTAACATTAATGATGATTGGTTGAGCCCGCTGTGAAAACAACTATGGCACAAATGAACTTCGATCAGATCCGGAAGGTGCAAAGCGTTAAATACGCGTACTGGTCGCTAAAAAAAGAATAGGAATCAGTAAAAACTAATTTCCGTTTTCTTCTTAAGGCTTCAAAAAAGGAGATGAAAAAAAGAAAGGAGATGAATAATGGAAAGGATGCTGTATAAAAGCTTATCGTTTTATCATTGATAATAACCTTATCCATGCGCCTAAGTATCAAACTGGTTGATGCCGGTGCAATTTCCTTACGTTTAAAAATAGAATTATGTGATTGGTTGATGGAGAAATTTTGGCTGCGATAAGATGGAAGCAGCATAATGTGCGTTACAGTTATAAAAAAATAAACAAACAGGACTAATATTATATTCCAATTTATTTTTTTTATACTGTTGGGATTCATCACAATAAATAATATATGTTATTTATAATAATACATAACGCAATAACCGTGCAAATGTGCTAACAAATCAGCGGCTTAACCAAATGTAACACAAAAGTTGCATTTTATTGCACAAAAAAACTCCCGGCAATAATACCGGGAGTTTTAAAAACAGCTTTATTAACTATTACTATTTGTGCGTTAAATCTGTCATTCTTTTATCGTTTCCTTTTACAACAAACTCAATGCGCCTGTTTAACTGTCTTCCATCAGGATTGTCTTGCCCGTTAGGTAAAGAGTTTGGTGCAATTGGCCTGCTTCTGCCGTAACCTACCGCTGAAATTCTTGTCGCGGTGATTCCTTTGCTTATCATGTAATCAACACATGATTGTGCCCTGTCTTGTGATAATTTCAGGTTATAAGCATCGCTACCTACCGAATCTGTATGTGCGCTTAATTCAACTACAATTTTCGGGTTATCTACCATTGTTTTAACCAGGCCATCAAGCACGATGATTGATTCAGGCCTTAATGTTGCATAACCATAATCATATAATATGTTATTAATCACTATCGGTTTGTTAACCGCATAAGCTTGTAAGCGTATAGCAGGGCTAACAAATGCACCATTTGTTATTTTGCCGCTTTTTGCTAATGCTTGTGATGAAGTTCCATCACCTGATCCGCTATTGGATGATGCTCCACTTGCTGATGCATTACCAGAATCACCATTTGATGAAGAAACGTTTGATCCTGAGCTTGCAGCACCTGCCGATGATGAACCACCAGCAAATGATCTGGTTGCTGAACCGCCGCCGGTTGTGTTTCCTGATGCTGCTGAACCTGTTGCCGGGCCACCTGCTAATAATCCTGAAGTACCTGCTGCATCTGCAGCCGCTTTTTGTTTAGCTAACTCACGCTCATGCTGCAAATGCTCTTTATAATATATTGAATGCTTGTAACGACGAGAGTGTATGTATCTCATATATCTGGCTGATAAATGATTCCCATTTGATCCAATACCACTTGTTGCGCCATTTGTTGCAGCCAATGCACTTGTTGCTAATGCACCGTTTGTTGCTGCATTATTTGATGAGCCTTGGTTAGCTGAGACATTTGCACCGTTTCCGTTAGCAGTACTACCTGTGATTAAACCACCATTCGCTGAAGCACCTTTAGCTGATCCTAAACCATTTCCGTTAGATGCGCTGCCTGTGGTTAAACCACCATTCGCAGTAGCACCTTTAGCTGATTCTAAACCATTTGATGAACCATAGGTTGCAGATGATGAGTTACCGTTTGATGAATTATCAGCAAATGCTTTTCCGTCTGAAGCAGCTTCGCCTGTTAAGTTTTGTGTAAAGAAACCATTCTTTTCAACTTTTATACCAAACGGACGGCTATCAAGCACATTAAACTCATAACTACCGGTTGTACTTGTTAGTGTTTGTTTTACAACTTGCTGACTTGCTGAGTCGACATAGCTTACAGTAGCGCCAACTACACCTTTATGCGTGTCGTTGTCAATTATAGTACCTTTAAATAAGTAAGGTTTAAACAAATCTGCTGTGCTTTGAGCCGGAGTTGGAGGTGGCACCGGGGCTTCAATTTTTGGAGCATATATTTGGTTATAATCGTTAAATGCCGCTATAATGCCATTGGTTTCTGCATGCGAAGTGAATATGGTTCTGTTGCAAATTTCTGACATCCTTGTAAATATTGAACCATCAACATCTGGTTGATTACCGTAAGCGCCGGTTGAATATTTTTGTAATATTTGAGGAGTATCTTTAAAATATTTGGCTAAACCATAGGTATAGGCATTAACAAAATGCTTGGCATTATTCTTTTTAAAGATGATCCTGTATTTTATCATCGCATTGTCGTTTCCAACAGGTTCTGTTTGGTCACCGTGGGGATCAGCAAAAAAATAATCAAAAAATTCAGGAGGAGATGAGTAAAACATATAGGCTACAAAGCGGCCATTTGCTACCCTTTCCAGCATCCATGAGTTTGAATAAAGATTTCTTAATTTAATAAACGCCTGATCAAAGTACGCAACCTTAACAAACTGGCGTGTACCTGCCTGGTAAAATTTCATATCAGCTGCATAAAGCTTTTTTGGCTTCGCATTTGGGTTTGCAGCAATGGCTGCAGAATCTTTAAACCAAATATACCGCTGATTTTTCCAGGGTGCATTTTTATATAGCTTTATCTGGCCTCCAATACGTTTGCCATTTTTAAGAATAACGAAACCTGGCTGATAACTATCTGCTTTACAAATAGTTAAAGAAATCGTTAATAATAAAATCGCTAATAAGTAAATTTTTTTCATGTTAATGTTTTGGTTGATCACAATTATTTACCTGATTTATCTATCAGGTATTAATTAGTCCATTTTTTACGTGTATCACAACCCAAAAGTTTCCCACGATAATTATTTAACTTGAATAATATTTTTTTACATCCTTGAAAACCTTCAGAATCCATCTCCCATATACAACCTTTTCCGCCATTTTTATGCTTGATTTATAGCCGAAACCTAAAATCAGGCACGAGTTGATCGTTGATAATAAAAGACAAAAAAATGTTGAAAATATTATTCAAATCCATTTGGCATTTGCAGGTAATTTGATTATTCCTTGAAATAAACGCCAATATTTACCGTAAAAAAAGCCCGCCTTTTGGATAAAAGCGGCTAAAAGAAGATGTTGTAAACTAAAGCCTATGATTAAAAAACTATAGGCATAAATTTCTGCAGTTATCTTATTAATGTTTTATCTGAGGGTTTTTACCGGCTGCAGTTGCATAATCCATTGCCTGCTGAAAAGTAGCCACCCATATCTCTTTCCGATGTTTTTTAAGGTAGTTTATTAGCTCCTGATGTGCTTTAACAGAGGTGGTGATATAATCGCCACCAATGCCATGAAACATGATAACACCCATCCCTCCGGTTTTCTCGGCCAGTTTTACAAAAGCTATCAGTTTATCGCCCGGGGTATTATCGTCCAAACCATAAGACGGTACTTGCAACGGATCAAGATTTTTAAAATCAGTTACCACAGCATCTACATCACCACCAACACGGGCATATTTAACAAGGCTGTATTTTCTAAGTGTATCTACATAATCCTTACCACTGCCAACTGTGGTTTCGGTACATGGATACGCATA
This sequence comes from Bacteroidota bacterium, assembly GCA_013287375.1. Classification (GTDB taxonomy): domain Bacteria; phylum Bacteroidota; class Bacteroidia; order Sphingobacteriales; family Sphingobacteriaceae; genus Mucilaginibacter. Next base: position 20,412 of record JABDDX010000052.1, read on the forward strand.
GGTACGGGTATTTTTACCATCAACAGCGAATAAAAAATGATTCATCACATCTATTTCCTTAATTATGCCATATGGGGTATAATCATCAGAATGTGTAGGGTTATCATCAGTGCTTAAGCAAGGGTGATATATGGTATGGTTGCCTAATTCAAAGCCTTTTTTACTCAGCGCACGCCACCTTGGGATAGTTTGGCTGTTAATATCACCCGTTAAAAAAAACGTAGCCGGTAAATGAGCCGCCTCTAATTGAGGAACCGCAT
>JABDDX010000053.1:0-107 GCA_013287375.1 Bacteroidota bacterium
GTAACAAAACCTTGCGGACCAAATACAGCGGCACCACGGCCCTGGCGTATTACGTCAGCATGGCGGTCGAACTCCATGCCCATTTCCACTCTTCTTTCATGATAAAT
>JABDDX010000053.1:117-20456 GCA_013287375.1 Bacteroidota bacterium
CTGTAGTTGTAACCGCAGGCAGAATAGCTGCATTACCTTCTCTTGCCCTTGCTCTCACTAACTCCAATGAAGCTAATGCCGCAGCTGTATTTCCTGATTCGTTGTTAGCTTCAGCATTCATTAATAATACTTCAGCATAACGTATTACAATTTTATCCTGCTGGCAACCTGTGTTAAAGCCAGAAACAAATTCGGAAAAAGGCACATACGATTTATAGTTATAGTACGGGTTAGGCGCCGATGAATCAATGAAGTCACCTTCAGCAGTAGTTTGGCCGGTATAAATAACGGTGGCTGCTAAACGAGGGTCACCAGTTTCAAACTCAGCTATCAGGCTTGGGCTTGGGTTGTTAAATCCCCAACCACCCGCAGGCGCTGTAACCCTTGGCATTTGTACCTGTGAATATTGCGAATTAGATTCACTTGGCTCATTTGGTATCAGCATATTCTGGATCTCAAAGATGGATTCAGAATTATTTTTATTTTGAGTCCTGAACATCTTTTCATAATTCGGGAACAAAGTATAAACACCTAAAGCGGTTACCTGGTTAGTATAGGTTATCACATCTGCCCAGTTTTTTAAATATAATGCCACTTTCGCGTGCAGGGCCAAGGCTGCGCCTTTGGTAACATGGCCAACATCAACCGAACTATAAGTTGCAGGCAATACTGACGCAGCGCTTGTAAGGTCGGCCTCAATTTGGGCATAGATTTGCGCTTTAGGGGTACGCGGCAAATTGTAATCTGTTGTAGATGTTGGAACATGCAAACGCAACGGAACATCTCCAAAATTACATATCAGCCTGAAGTAATCATAAGAGCGGATAAATCGTGCTTCAGCCAAATATCTCGCCTTTAAAGAAGCATCCATATCGATATTCGGTACATTATCTAATATCTGGTTGGCGAAATTGATGTTATTATACATCGCTCCCCAAAAGCCATCCAATTGTCCATCACCTGAGGTAATGGTAAAATTATGGTACGAATTCAGAAAAGTAGCATCGGTTGGTACCGAGCCTTTAGTCGCATCATCCGATCCCACACTCTCCAGCGCGACAGCAGGAAAAGCGGTATCATTATAACCGTGTAAGTCGGCATACATAGCCGCGACTGCAGCTGTTGCATCGGCAGATGTTTTGAAAAACTGGGTAGCAACGGTTGTACCAGCCGGGGTTTTATTTAAAAAGCTTTTCGTACATCCCTGGGAAATAACTATCGCGGCGACCAGCCCAAGGCCGATCGTTTTTTGTAAATTGTATTTTTTATTTTTCATCGTTATACGAATTAAAATGTAACGTTAACACCAAAATTGTAAGTAGCATACAGAGGATACACATTGGCATCAATACCCTCACTGGTAGGGCCGCCACCAACCTCGGGGCTAAAGCCTTTGTAACCAAATATGTTAATAGCATTTTGGGCATTTGCAAAGAACCGGATGCTTTGCACACCTACTCTCTTTAATATATCCTGCGGTAATGTATAACCTAACTGGATATTACGAACCCTGAAATAAGCACCACTTGTAACATAAAATGAGTTAGGCGCTGAATCATAGGTAGAACCAAGGTTTACAGATGGGTAAGTATTGGAAGTACCCGCACCATGCCAGCGGTGGTCATAAAAATCCTGGGTGAAGTTTTCATTACCAAAACGGTAAGCCAGGTTTGAGTTATATACGCTTACATCCGCGCGCCCCTGAAAATCAAGTGTCAAATCGAAATTCTTCACTTTTAAATAGGTATTAAGGCCATAACCATACTTGGCATTTGGGTTACCTAAGTCAACACGATCGGTACTGGATATCTGCCCGTCGCCGTTAGTATCCTGGTAAATAAAATCACCTGGTTTTGCCGTGCCCTTTGCTGTTGAAGCAGCAACCTGCGCCGCATTTTGGAAAATGCCTATCACTTTATAGCCATAAAATTCACCTATCGGCTGGCCTTCTACCGTACGGGTTGCCAACGCGCCGTTGGTAATACCATTACTGCCGCCATATAGTGGGTTATTGCCTGAAAGAACCTTGGTTACTACGTTACTATTTATACCCAGGTTAGGGCTGATAGAGTAAAATATGTCGTTATTAATATGCTGCTGCCAGGTGATAGAAAACTCAAAGCCTCTGTTTCTGATATCAGCCTGGTTAGCTACCAAACCTCCGTTAGGACCATTCAAACCGGTTGAAGCCAGGATAGGCACGGCAAAAATGGCATTGTTGGTAAGCCTGTTGTAGTATTCGGCATCAAACGTTAAATGATTATTTAGAATTGTGCCCTCTATACCAAAATCTGTTGATGTCGCTTGTTCCCATTTTGTAGACGGGGGTACTACGGTATTGATACTTTCGCCATTTACAGGATATTGTGGATTACCGTAAATAGCGGTGTATTGAGTTGGATCATTAGTTACTGTTAATACGTTTACGCTATGCGGCACAGCGGCATTACCTACTGTTCCGATACTGGCACGTAACTTCAGCATATTAAAAACGTGCTGATCTTTCATGAAAGCCTCATTAGTAACAACCCAGCCTGCACCTGCTGAATAGAAATATCCGTATGAATTTGGATAAAATTCAGATGCACCATCACGACGTATAGAAGCGTTTAATAAATACTTGTCGTCATATGAATAATTCAAACGGGCAAATTGAGACAGGAACGTGTATAACGACTGATTCAATTGCGGATACAATATTTGTGCTCCATTAGGAAATGAAGTATGTAAGTTACCTGTTTTTGCATACGCAACACTATCAGCAGTTGCGGTAGAATATGAAGTTTTATATTCCTGAGCGCTGTAACCTAATAAACCTGTGAAACTGTTTTTACCAACTTTTTTATTGTATGTTAATGTGTTTTCCCAAATCCAGTTACGGTTCTCGGTATGGTTTAAATCGAGTGACGAAGTAGTGCTTTGCTGGCCACCGGTTGCAAAATAAATCGGGGTGTAATTTCTTACTTCGGCCTGTGCTAACTCACCGCCAAAGCTTTCTTTAAATACAAGTCCCTTAGCAATTGTATATTCAGCATATGCCCCGCCAGAGAGCTCTTTATTTTTTGAATGCTGATTGTAGAAATCAATCGTGGCCTCAGGGTTATAATTCGCGCCGCCACCAATATTATAGTCAGCAGGATCGCCGTACTTACCATCAGCTTGAAATACAGGTACTATTGGCGCAGCTGTATATAATTGATGGAATATTGAAGGGTTTACATCCCTTGAATTGCTTGATAAAACATTTGCTGTAAAACCAATTTTCAAATTTTTAATTGGTGTATACTCATTACTAACATGTACAGTATATTTCTGGTAATTGTTGGTTTTAACAATACCATCCTGATCAAGGTAGCCTACTGAAACGTTATATCTATCAATATCAGAACCACCTGATATTGATATTTGGTTATTGCTCACCGGTGCAGTTCTTAATATCTGGCTGTACCAGTTAGTACCTGTTCCGTACATTGACGGGTTACTGCTGAATGCAGGTGTTATATTATTGTCGGCATATAATTCATTTATGGCTGTCGCGTATTCAGTACCATTGGCCATTTTTACCTGGTTTGTTACTTTTTGCCATCCAAAATAATCGTTATAGCTAATTACCGGCTTGCCGCTTTTGCCATGTTTAGTGGTAACAATAACAACCCCGTTAGCCGCCCTGATACCGTAAATAGCGGTACTTGAAGCATCCTTTAAAACAGTTAGTGTTTCGATATCCTGGTTGTTAAGGAAACTGATATCATCATACCATACACCATCAACAACATACAAAGGATTTGTACCGCCCGAAACTGTACCGACACCACGAATGTTGATTGTTGGCGATGCGCCCGGCTGGCCGCTGTTAATAATTTCAACACCGGCAACTTTACCTTCTAAAGCGCTTAGCGGATTGGTAGAAGGTTGATTGGAAAGGTCAGCGCCTTTTACCGTTGCTACTGCGCCGGTGTTATCAATTTTACGCTGTGTGCCGTAACCTACAACAACAACCTGCTGTAGTTCACTATTTGTGGGTACAAGTTTAACTGCAACCAGCGCGCCATGGCTCACGGCGACTTCTTGTGAAGTATATCCAACAAAGGATATTTGCAATGTTGAGTTAGGCGTTACGCTTAGTGCGAAAGCGCCGTTAACATCGGTTTGGGTACCGTTATTTGTTCCTTTTATTATAACGCTTACACCCGGCAATACTTCGCCTGTTGATGCGTCTGTCACTTTACCTTTTACCGTGAAATTTTGGGCAAAGGCTGAGTTAACAAAAAAGAAACATAATAAGATAAACCCTGAGATTGTAAAAATTCTCTTCATGTGGGTAATTTAAAATAGGTGAAAAAAAATAATTGGTTTTGTTGAGATCGAAATTCAGGAGATAATGGAGTTATCACAAATAATGCGCCTCTACATTATTACATCACTTATAAAATACTTTCTCACCTATAAAAAAGTATTTTTGCAACAATCTATATATCAATTAATTATAATATTTATATTGTAAAAAATACACTACAGATATTTTAAATATTCAAAACAATAGAAAAACAGTTATGAGAGGTAATGATGTAGTATTATAGCTCCATGAGAAACTCCACCAGGTTCTTATCATGCTCCAGATTTAGCTTTTTCCGCAGTCTGTAGCGCCTAATCTCTACTCCTCTTAACGAAATGTTTAAAAGAGAAGCCATTTCTTTACTGTTCATGTTCATGCGCAGATAGGCGCAAAGCTTTAAATCATTTGGAACCAGGTCGGGGTGATGTACCTTTAGTTTTTTGAAGAAGCTTTCGTGGGCTTCGTTAAAGCTGCTTTCAAATAAATTCCAGTCGCGCTCATCGGTCATACCCTCGTTAATTACTTTCTGGATTTTTCTAAGCTGCTCTTCGGATAGTTTTTTACCGTTACTATCTTTTAAATTCAGCATCTCATCACTTATCTTTTGCAGCAATTCATTTTTATAAACAATGTTCATGGCAGAGTTAGCCAACTCCCGGCTTTTACCGGCAAGCGCCTCTTGCAATTGCTCATTTTTAATCTTTACAATCCGTTGCTCATTAGCGATGACTTCCTGTTTCAGGAACTCTTCCTTTTCCTTTTGCAGTTTTTCCTGTATATGCTCCTGATGACGTTTCAATTTCAGTGCATACAATTTCCTCAAAATGTAATAAGCTATAATCAGCAATATCACATAAATCACTATGGCTATTTTATTGCTGTACCATGGCGCCAGTATTGTAAATGTAAAATTGGTGGCACTGGTAATATTGTTATCGTTTATTTTGGCCCTAATGCTAAAAACATAGGTCCCCTGGCTTAAGTTGGTAAACTCTTTTTGAGTTTGCGTTGTCCAATCCGACCATTGTGTTGAATAACCCTTTAAATAATACTGGTACTTAATTTTGGCTTGACGATAATAAGGCAAAGCATATAAAATACGAATGTTATTTTTAGTGTAGGGGATATCTACCGCGCTGTCGCTGCCATTGTCGCTTATAGCAACTACTTTATCGGTTATATTCTCTACGCGGCCAATCAGTACTGGTGGCAGTGCGACTTTATTGGTTGTGTTTACGTCGTCATCGTTATAAATCACAAAGCCGTCGTCAACACTAATCAGATACATGCGGTTGTTTATACGGCTGATATTTTCATAATGCTGCACCATTTTCCCATTAAGCACTGTAAAGGTATTGGAATCAATAGCAATTTTGCCGGCTTGCGACAAATCAGCAAGTGCCACCCGGCCATGATTGATGAACCAATATTTTCTCCCATCGGCAGAGATTATTTTGTTGGATGAAGCAAATGCGCCCAAATTGCTGTTTAACTGCTGATATTTATAAAAGCGGTCGGTAATATCATCGTAAACATAAAATCCCGAATCGGATGAAAAAACGATCTTATTATCAAGATTAAATACATTGATGTTGTAGCTGCTTGGCAAGCCATTCCGTTCGTCGTAATATTTTTTGGAGATTACCGCTGTTAGATCACTATTTAAGGTGAGTTTGTAAATGCCTTTATAGGCGTGGCTCACCCATATTTGTCCTTTAACGTCCCGCTCCACATATCTTGATGGTTCGCTAAAACCTGTTATCCGATGATCGAATACCCAATTGCCCGAGGCATCCTTCCGGTAAATTACCAAACCGGTATAACTGCCCTGTATCAGCATATCCTTATTTAGCTTTCTGAGGGTCCAGCCACCGGTAATTGTAGCTATTTTCCTGATCGTAGCATCGTTCACTAAATAAGTAGCATCATTATGGCCGCAAAACAGTTTACCATCCTGGGTGGACAGATCCCAAACCTGGCCTTGTGAGCCGGGGATCAATTGAAAGTTCAACTTGTCGAACAGTTGGTTAGTACTATTCGGCGACCATTCACTATAAAACAACCCTTGATTAGTCCCCAGATAAATTTTGTTATTGTAAATACTACTCGAGTATACCGTTCCAAAATTCCCGGTTTTATCGAAATAGAAGTAAAGCGGAGAGTTTAGTTCAATACGGTCGATACCATTGTCCAACCCCGCCCACAGATTTTCCTCATCATCTGCATATAAACTTAAAACAGTATTATTCTGTAATCCGCTCGATTTATTGATATGCTGTACCACATTGCCGGCTGTATCTATAATCACCACGCCGTTCAATATAGTACCATAAGCATAATATTTACCGGAGACCACAGCGCCGTTGTTAAGCTGATAAGTCTTTAAAAAATCATTGGCCTGATTAGCCCAGGGCTGTATTTTTATGCCGTCGTATATAAACAGCCCATCTTTTGAGGTGCCGATCAGGAATTCGTCTTTTTTATACGGCAGCATAGACAGCACCCCGTTATTACCTAAAATATTGCTGCCAGGAATATACTCCAGGACATTTCCCTTTAATTCGAACAGGCCGATGTTTAGTTGTTCTATAAAGAATCTTTTGCCCAGCTTGTATAAAAACACGCATGGATTAGCAGATTTAATGGTGGTTATTTTACCATCGGCATAAATATAAATGGCACCGAACGACTGGAATAAAACACGGTCACCATCAACATATATTTTCCAGATCTCTTCGTTAAGAACATCCTTTTTAGGGACCCGGGGGATAAGTGAATGGTAAGTAAGGAAGCCCTTGCTGTTATTTTGCCAGTATCCGAATTCGCCAAAACCGCCGACGTATATTTTGCCCTTGCCATCTGTAGCTACAGCCCTTACAACAAGGTCATTGGGCATGGTATGTACTTGCCAGTATTTTCCATCATAGGAAAGCAAGCCATCGGCATTGCCGAAGTACATAATGCCATGCTCATCCTTTGTTATTGACCAATTTTGATTACCCGATTGATATAGTGCCTTGGAGTAGTTTTGCACGTAAGGCACCCCAATATTTTTTATATCACCCGCGGCGGCTATATGAGATATTAGCAACAGAAATAATAAAGTATAAATATGTTTCCTGATGATACGATGCATTAGCGGTATAATTGGATCAGCTTAATCCGGTAAAGTTAATATTATGAATGCAATGTAAATAATATGTGTCTTTAAGTTAAGAGAAATGTTTTTCACCCTCTTTCCGGCTTGCCTGGGAGAGGGTCGAACAGCGCAGCGCATTCGGGGTGAGTCGATTGTTCGCCATGCATTTGCGTCAATGTCGCACGTATACTTTACTCACCCGGTCTTTGCTTCGCTCGACCACCCTCTCTATCGCTGCGCGACAAAGAGGGAATTAAAAATGTTAGCCATTCTAATTAAAAAAGTTAGATCAAAATTATCGATACCGTTCTTTAAGCAAATTCATCATATAAACGTTATTCGCCCATTGATCAGAAACAGGTTTTTGGAATAAGGCAGGTGTACCATATATGGATATGGGCCAAATTCGGGCGTAATGGTTACCAGGGCATTAGCTTCGGACCGCTTGCGTTCAATAACCTTATCCCACCAGTTTAAATGATGCTGTAATGCTTCATTCCACTCGGGCGCTGCCGGATCCGGAACTTGCGGCCCTTCGGGATAACCTACCCGGGCATGAATATGTTCTGTGCGGTTAATTGCCAGCGTTATTGCTTCCTGCTGATCCTCTAAAAAAGATTCGGCTACGTTTACCCAGTGCGAAACATCGAGCGTAATGCGAAGCCCGGGTAGCCTGTTCAGATAATCAAAGGTAATATGGGCAGCAAAAGTAAATTTGTTACGATGCGTTTCATGCAATACCTCTACACCGCAACTGCCTGAATGCTCGGCGGCCCGCTCTATCAACTTTTTATTTTGTTCGAAAGTAAAATAATCCTTCCCTGTTTGCGAATCGATTTTGAGCGCCTTATACGGCTTTACCATATCGAGCCAGGCGGCATAATTATCAAAATGTTTTGCAAAGTCAGCATCATAAGTACCATAATGCTGCGGGATAACTGCCAGGCCATATTTTTCAAAAATATTCCAAGCCTCGTCTAGTTCATTCACCGCCACATCATTTGGGATGCCGTATTCCACACCGTCATAACCTGCATCCTTCACCTTTCGGCAAAATAGATCCCAGCTCATTTGCTCGCATCCCCATCTGGGGCAAAAAAATTTGATTTCCAATGTTTCCGGTCTTAATGTTACAATATTACTTCACCTTCAGGGTTATCTCATCTTCTTTTTTGTAGAAAATCCCTATCCGCCGATAAGCCTTTCGCACCTGTGGATATGATCGCGTTGTTAGGCACTGTTTGTACAGGTGTAATACACGACAAATTCTTTTCCCTAAAAAGTTTGTTATAACTCAAATTATATGCCGAGATCACTGACCATCGGGGTTTATCTGATGTATTGGCTTCAGACATGTGCAGGGTAATCTGAAAGATTGAAATTTTTCTAATGTGCCCTGCCTTGTTCACTGTCGGCACCGCCAGTATCACGTTTTGGCGGTGTATTGGTTGATTTGCCGAAGCTATAAGTAAATGCCAGGGTTGCCACCTGCCTATCCAAAGAGTTATGGAACGTTGCAGTTGCATCCGCGATATTGGTGATGGTGCCGCTCGGGTTGAATGTGTGAAGGATATCGCGCATACTTAACTTGATAGAGCCTTTATTGTTTAATACCTTTTTCTGAACGGCGGCATTAAGCATACCTTTGGGTAAGGTAACAAATTGGCCATAGACACCCCCGTTATCATAAAAGCCGCTTAATTCGACGTTCCAGGTTTTTGATATCGTGAACTGGTTGCTGCCATTGAAATCCAATGTATTTTTTGACTGACTAAGGTAGCCCGTATAAAATTGACCCTGGTAATTATTATTATATACCTCGGCATACAGATTAATCGTCCACCATTTGGCAGGCTGTAAATTAGTATTGATTGAAAAATTTAATGTTTTCAGTTGCCCTATGTTTCCGGTGGTACTGATAAATACGTCGCCGATGTTATGAATAGTTTCACCTTGAACATCGGTTGTATAATCATATGCAACTGCAACGGTAAACAAGTTTTTAAAACTATAAGCCAGTTTATAATTATCGGTAAACTGCGGTTTCAGAAAGGGGTTGCCGGAGAAATAGGTAAACTCATCCACAAAAAATGTAAAAGGGTTTAAACTGCCATAATTCGGCCGACCTATCCGGCGGCCATAAGAAAGAACCAGCACGTTATGCTTCGCTGTATCAAGGCTATACGAAAGATAAGCGGTTGGAAACAGGTTGGTATAATGATTAGCAAACGATGAATCGGCCTTTTCGGCATTGCCTAACTGGTGCCCATCGCCATTGGTATTTTCTACGCGCAAGCCCGTTTGTAATGAGAACCTGCTGAAATCTTTATTAAAATTAATATAAGCAGCATTTATATTCTCTTTATACAAAAATTGGTTGGTGTTATTATAATCAATGGAGCTTACGCCATCAACTACGTTAAAGTAATTAGCAGCGTTATTCGTATTTACATAGCTGCTTTTAATGCCAGCCTCAAGCTTTGCCTTACCTTTAAGCGGATGGGAATAATCAGCCTTGGCGGAGTAAATATTAATGGTAGACGGCAAATTATCACTCAGCGTTTGCGAGTTTGTTAAAGTACCGCTGGGTAAAAAAGTATTATTTACAAACAACTGGTTACTACCCGATACATCGCGAATATAGTCCAGGTCGAAGTTAAGCGTCCTGCCTGTACTATCATATTTATGGGTATAGTTCAGGTTTATGCCTTTGCTGTTAAAGGTATTTTTGGATATATTTTGGGTGTTGATTGTCGAGTCCAATTCGCCGTTTTTACCGTAGAGCAAACTATATACCGGGCTATTGTCATGATCGGACGATATGGTGCCGGTAAATACTACCCCCCAGGTTGTTTTCGGCGAAACGTAATAGTCCATTCCCGCTTTAATATTGGTATTGTTGCTTGTGGGCCTGAAATAGGAAATATCCTTTAAAGACGAGGTTTGATTTCCGCTCGCGTCAAAATAACCCCGGTCAATTTCAAGCCTCCTAAAAGTTCGCTCCTGATCATAAGCAACGTTAGCAAACAGGTTAACTTTGTCTACATGGTAATTAAGGTTAATGCTTTCATTCATACGCCCATAATGCCCTTGCGCAAGATCAGCCGATGCCACTGCATTAAATCCCCTGGTAGTATTTTTTTTTGTTTTGATATTGATTACGCCCGCGTTTCCTGCAGCATCGTATTTGGCCGGTGGATTATCCATCAGCTCAATCTGGTTTAATGACGAAGCCGGTAAAGAGCGCAGATAAATAGCTAAATTGGCGGCTGATAGATATGTAGGTTTATCATCAATCATCACCAATACGCCGCTTTTTCCCTTAAAAGTAATATTGCCATCGGCATCTACCTGCACACCAGGTGTTTTTTCCAACACCTCCAAAGCGTTAGCACCGGTATTGGATATTAGCGCGCCTACGTTAACTACAGTGCGATCAACTTTTTGCTGTATATATGATTTTTGGGCGGTTACGGTTACGTCATTCAGCGTTTTTTCGGCTGGAGATAGCATAAATGCCGGTAAATTAACCGGATTTTGCTGGCTGACAGTTACATTGCCACTACGGAAACTTTTGTAACCGATATAGGTTGCTACTACCCGGTAAGTATTGTCTTTTAAGTTTTGAAAGTTGAAGCTACCATCTTGTTTCGCAAGTTGACTAGCTACCTGTGTAGAATCTTTTGCGATAAGTAAAATAACGGTCGCGCCGTTGAGTGGCTTTTTCCCCTCGTCTAAAACTGATCCTGAAACTTTGCCACTATTGGTTTGCGCATTGGCAAAATTAAATAGTAATACCGAGAATAAAGTTAAGGAAAGTAGCTGTATCAGTTTCATGGCCATATGACGCCAGTTGAACAGGAATCGTTACATAAAAGTTACAAATTTATATTTGAGGATCAATATATGATGTTTAAAGTGAGCTATTGAATTGTTACTAATAAAACAAAACGCAAGCTATTTAATCGGCTTCACTACTTTGAATAATCCGTTCCAGTATCAATTGAATAGATTTTTCCATACTTTTCGCCGGGTTTGCGCTAAACTGATCATTCGAACGGTTTGCCATAATCACATTAAAGGAAATAGCCTGATGCCCCAGCTTGGCTGCTAATCCATATATCGCCGCAGTTTCCATTTCCATGTTGGTGATCTTCTTTCCGCAAATATCCATCCCAGTTAGTTTTTTCAGTAAATCCGGAAAATTTGATCCTCCACGCAGCACCCTGCCCTGTGGTGCGTAAAATCCCGGCGCTGTTAAAGTGATGCCCGATAAAAACCCTTTTCCTAAAGTACTCATTAATATTGGGCTTGCAAAAGAGATGTAAGGGTTTAAACCCGACCACAACGCTGTACTCTCGTTAAAGGCTTTAAGTAAGGCTAACGCATCGGCCGGAACAGCGGCGTTATAGTAGTGCATCAGGCTGTCCATCCCAATAGCATGACTGGAAACCAGCAGACTATCCACCGGCACATCAGGCTGTAAAGCACCGGAAGTACCTATCCGGATGATATTCAATGATGTCAGCTTCTCTTTAACAGTTCGCGACTCCAGGTCTACATTGGCCAGGGCATCCAATTCATTTAACACAATATCGATATTGCCGGTGCCGATTCCGGTGGAGATCACTGTTAACCGTTTGTTACCCAACCACCCGGTGTGGGTAATAAACTCCCGGTTACTCTTTTCCAGTTCCAGCCGGTCAAAATGCCGGCTTACTTCTACTACTCGCGAAGGATCCCCAACGGTAATAATTGTTCCCGCAATATCATTGGGCAGCAGTTTTAAATGGTATACACTTCCATCCGGATTAGTAATCAAGTCTGTATTAAAAAATCTTAACATCGTGGTAATTCCTTATATCCTTATAAAGGTACTGATTTCCTCCTCGCTAGTGCATGCATGCCATGTATACCTTCAACCCATCAATCCCCTCGCTTCCTTCGTAATCAGTGTTCCCACTGCACCCGCATTCAACACTTATACCGTGATACAGCAGATCACGATCAACATAGCATTTTGCACATCTTCATATCAAAAAGCTCCTTCAGACGGCTTTTTGATAAATTCTGTAAATCGCCATACCAATTTAAATGCAACGTCGAGCCGTGCATTATTTAGAACGATTCTAAAAATACAACTACTGTAATTATCACTTGTTATATCCATTACCTTTGCGCAGATGCTCAAAAAAACAATTGCCATATGTTTGCTTGTTGCGCTGATAGGTTCAAACTTTTCGCGCTTCTTCATATATGCCGGTTTTGAGCTGAATCATAAATACATCGCCGAGAACCTTTGCATTAACAAAAATCGCCCCTGGATGCATTGTAATGGACATTGCTACTTCATGAAAAAGATTAAAGAGGCACAGGAAAACGAAAAAAAGCAGGACCGGGCCGATCAGCAAAATCATTTCCAGGAAGCACTTCCAGTAGTATTGCCGGTTTCAATGCTTGCATTTAAAGAGGACAATCCGAAGATTGTCTATCCATCAATAGCAACACCGGAAATCATCCAGCGTTCATATTCTATTTTACTCCCGCCAAAAATCGTTTGATTACCCTTAGGGGGATTATGTGTTGCCGTCTGACAGCACAAGTTTTTCAATTTCTATTCAATGTATTACAGGCTGGTTTAAACTAAGCTGAGTAGTTGCGTTGATTATAAGTCATTTCAAACAGAAAATTATGTTTACTATTTCAAAAAAATGGGCTATTACAGCTGTAACGGCTATATGCAGCCTCATATTTATTACCTCGTGTAAAAACAAAGCTGATTACCAAACAGCAAGAAAACAAGTGCTTGACCTGCACGATAAAGTTATGGCAGATGCTGGTAAGGCTGAAAGCAATGAGATGCAATTTAATGCTTTGCTAAAATCTGGTTTAAAACAGCTAAAACTGAATCAGCCCTCATTGGATACAGCAGCTGGCAGAATCCAAATAACAGCCTTAAATAAAGAGCTGGGTAATGCCGATGACCAGATGGAAAACTGGATGCATGCTTATAATAATGATTTCAAGGGTAAAACAGATCAGGAAGCACTCGACTATTTCAATAATGAAAAAGCCAAAGTGTTGAAAATTGATAGTTTATATAAAGGTGCGCTAAAGTCATCTGATACTTATTTAAAGCAGTTGAACATAAAGCCGGATACATCCATGCATATGGACAGTAAAATGAAGATGTAAGCAATGAAACAAAGCTCTTAAATCATGATCATCTTTTTTGCTTGCTGCTATTGCAAAAATATTCAGGCACTAATTAAACTGGGATAAATAAAATATGCTCAAACGCCTTACCATATGGTTACTGATCTTTGCGGTTTTTATCGCGAACTTCTCCATAGCGTTTGTATACGTAGGCTTTAAACTCAACCAGCAATATATCGCTCAAAATCTCTGCATCAATCGTTTCAAACCTAGTCTTCACTGTAATGGTAAATGCTATTTTATGCGAAAGATCAAACAAGCCGAGGACAACGAAAAAAAACAAGCTGCAAAAGGTAGCTCAGGCCGGATGGAAATACCTTTTTTTCAGGAGCCCTTTAGTATTTCATTTTTAGAACCCACAATGGCAGAGAAGGCTGCAATAAGTATTCAAACTTCTGCTTATGCATATAGCAGCCAATATTTAAATTCTATTTTCAGACCGCCTAAGTCGGTGGTTTAATGCACATTGCAATTAATTTCAATGTACTATAGCCCTAATCTACGATAACCTATCGTATCAAATTTGCCAGCCAAATGGTTGGAAACCTGCTAATTCTTAGACATTAAATAAGAATACGCGTCCCATGGAAACTATCTGGGGGACAACTATTCTTAAATGACAATATTATATGAAAACTCAGTTACGATTTTTTTATTTACTTTTTATACTGCTGATGATATCCATGGGTCAAATGGCTCTCGGAAAAACCACACTCATCGATGGCAAAATCACCGGTAGGGTAACCGATAAAGTAACCGGCCAGCCTGTGCCCGGTGTAACCATTACAATACCCGATTTAAAAATAGCAACTAGCACAGATGCCGATGGCATGTATTTGCTTAAACGACTACCCAGAGGCGAATACCTGATACAGGTAAGCGCAATAGGATATGCCAGCGAAACTAAAGTAATTGACTTGGGCAATACTTATTCCGTTGATTTTAAGCTATCAACCTCTAATTATGAACTTTCAGATATCGTAGTGACCGCTTTGGGTAACACAACTACCCGAAACCGTGCGACTATACCCATTACGGTAGTGACCAATAAGATGATCTTAGAGGGTACTGCAAATACCGCTATTGATCTGATCGCAGCACAGCCCGGTGTTAATGAAACTACCGAGGGTGCCGGTACTACTAAACCACAAATTAACGGCTTGGGGTTTGACCGCGTGTTGACATTGATGGACGGCGTACCGCAGGAGGATTTTCAATGGGGAGACGACCATGGTATATTGATTGATCCTTATGCGATACATGATGCCGAAATAATAAGGGGCCCGGCTTCGCTGCAATATGGTGCCAGTGCCGAAGCCGGCGTGATAAGTTTTAAATCAGCTCCTTTGCCTGATAACGGAACTATTGTGGGTAGTGTGCTTACCGAATACCATACCAATAATGGTTACCTTGGAACCTCACTAAACGTAGCAGGCAATCATAATGGCTTTGTATGGAGCCTGCAATCAAGCGGCGAAGAAGCACACAGTTACTCTAACCCTAAAGACGGTTATGTTTGGGGCACAGCCTGGAACCAGGTAAACGCAAGGTTAGTGCTTGGCCTTAACCGCTCATGGGGTTATTCGCGCCTAACGATAAGCGCCCTACACCGGAGGATAGAAGTACCTGACGGAAACCGCGACAGCACCGGTCGATTCATATTCGACTCGCCGCAAAACGGTAAGATTTATCCGACCCGTTCAGACTTTTTATCTTATAACGCGAATATCGCAGGCGACAAAATTCTGGAAGAATACCAGGCATGGTGGCAAAACAGTATCAATGCAGGCAAAGGCAAAATAGGCCTGGATATCGGGTTTACACAAAGTGTTCACCATGATATTGATACCGGCAGCATTGGCTCCGGTAACTTTCTGGTAAACGATATTCCTTATTCCTTCAAATATCAGATAGCCGGGGAGAAATCCGGCTTGAAACTAACTACCGGGATTAACGGTATATATGAGTGGCAGAATAATGGTACCGCGCCACCTGCGCCCTATGTAGCCGACTATGAAATTCCGAATTATACCAATTTTGAAATAGGCGGTTATGCAATATTGGAGAAAAACTTTAAAAATTTAACCCTAAGCGGCGGATTGCGCTTTGACCGGACAGACTTTGTGGGCGATCCGATGTCATTAAACGATGCTGGCAACATTGTTCCGTCCGCAACACCAGGATCTACGGTACAATTTGCCGGGTTTAACAATAAGTACACAGGCCCATCTGGCAGCATTGGTGCATCATACCAGTTACCTGATAACAATTATGTAAAACTAAACGTTTCAAAAAGTTACCGTGCGCCTGCTATTAATGAATTAACCAGCAATGGCCTTAACATTGGTTCAAATGCGGTGCAACTAGGAAATATTAATCTAAAAGCGGAGCAAGGTTACCAGATTGATCTTGCCTATGGATATGACGGTAAAGATGTAAGTGTGGAAGCGGACGGTTTCTACAACCATATCAGCAACTTTATATTTGCAAACAGGACCGATTCTGTTTCCCAGGGGTACCCTGTATACCGGTTTGTATCCTCAAATACAGCAATTATCGAAGGTGTTTCGGGCCACTTAAATATACATCCGGCTGGCGCTAAATGGTTTGAACTGGATAACGGGTTTACTTATATCTACTCCCATATCCCTAATTCTTCAGATTCAACCAGCCATGTTCCTTATACCGCTGCCCCGCATTTAAATTCTGAAGTTAAGTTACGCTTAGATGGTGGCCATAACTCATTTCTAAGAGGTACTTATCTGAAATTTGGGTTACAGCATGATTGGGCGCAGAATAATATTTACAGTGCCCTTAACACCGAGATACCATCTGCACAGTATACTTTGTTCAACGCAGGCATAGGTACCAATTTTGTCAATCAGAAAACAGGCAAAATCATATGTGCTTTATATGTGAATTGCACCAACCTTACCAATGTGGCCTACGCCGACCACCTGAATTTGGCACAATACTTTCTGGCTTACAATGGCACTCCCGTTACGGTGACCAAACAAAGCCAGGGTATTTACAACATGGGCAGGAATATCAGCTTTAAACTGGTTTTCCCGTTCGGTAGTAACGGTAACAAAAACGTGTCAGCAGAGTAATTACATAGAGGCAAAACGTAAGTATTGCCATGATATTAATCCGGGCATTTTCTATAAATGAAAGGCCCGGATTAGTTCAAACTTTAAAGGTTGATTTACCTATTGTTGTTTATTTACTTTTAGAGTATAGTTTTTATAAGATTAATTATTTGCTATAATAATCAGAGCGTAATTATTCTCAATTATTCCCCAAATAAATTTTTGCTTTATTTTGCATTTCGGACACAGCACCCGATTGAGATTTCACCGGCATGGTTAAAATTTGTTTAGCATAATTACTTGCTTCGTTTATATTTCCATTTTTCTTATAAAACTCAAAAAGTACGTACTTAGGATACATTCTGTTGGGAATATAATGTATTGCCTGCATATAATATTTTTCGGCCATATTATAATTTTTCATAGCAGCATAATCGTCCCCAATTCCTATTAAGCAAAACTCATCGGTAGTTTTTTGGTTGGCTAAATCTAACATTGCTAAACTTTTGGCATAATTGTTTTGCCGGTTTAACACTTTGCCGTATTCGGTCAATAAATCAGGATAATCATCCAGATTTTTATATGCCAAATTGTACTGATAGCTTGATTCATCAAGGTGATCACCGTTATATAGTTCTTCAGCAAGATGAGTCTCTTCATATCCTTTCAATCTGTTATACCCCCAATAGCTTAAATAAATAAGCGAAAAAGTGCCAAACAAGACTGAAGCTATTTTTAACGCAACCGGAACTGAGAACTTTAATTGAGGTGGAAATGTATTATTAATCAACGCTATTAATATTACCAGGAATAACAAATGACTTTGATTTTCTAAAGGATAAGATACCAGGCCTGATACTAATACAGTAATCAGGCTAATCGCAATACTAAGTTCAAATGTATTTCCTTCCGAAAATTTATGCTTAAACTCTTTAATATTCAGTTTCCTTAACAACAGGAATAGTAGGGCGCCAATAACTGCAATCCCAATTATTCCTAATTCAAAAAATATTTGCAAATAATCATTGTAGGCATAAATAACTTTATCTGCCCAAAAGGAAGCGTTATTGTTTTTTTCTTTAGCGTAATAATCTATCTGGTATTTTCCATAATAATTTTTAAAGCTGTTTAATCCATGTCCAAAAATTGGCTTATTTAATGCACCGTTCCAACTAATGTTCCATATAACCAACCTTCCGTTGGATGATCCCTGCTTATATTTAAACATATAAAAGAATAAGCCAATAGCGATTAATATGCCTATAGTTATTATTGCGGCTTTTGATTTTAGCCGATGGGGGATAAAGTTTAGTACATCTGCAAAATAAAGTAAAATACATAGGGATAACAGAATAGAGATCCTGGAATCCAAAATCGGCAACAATACCACAATTAACCCAATTAAAAGTGCCGATAATGGCCTGGTGTATTTTTTATACACGGTACTATAATATCCACCAATGCCGATAGGGATTAAGTAAACAAGAAAGATAGCATACGGCCCGGGGTTTAAAAAGGGACCAGTAACTTTAAAGTTAATGTTGTGTGAAGGGATCACGCCATAAAGCTGCAATAATCCCTCAATGCACAAAAATATACCCAGTACGGTAAATATAATATTCACAAAAAAATTGAGCCGCTCTTTTTTTACAAGAGCTGATAGCATACGAACATTAAAATAGAAACACCACGTTAATAAGCGGGCAATGGCTTCATCAATATTTTGCTTTTCATTTATAGCAAGTGATGTTATACCATACAATATATAAACGAGTACCAAAATATCAACTACATTTATTTCTATCCTTTTTAATGCTTTGTTACAAGCAATAAACAGTAGCGTAATTGATATATTTAACGGGATTATAATAAGTATATACAGGTTTTCTGCCTGTACCTCCGGCTGGGGTAACCTGCTGTAATACACAAACGGTAAAGCCCAGGTTACCCCCCACAATAATGCTAATATTATTAAACGAGGTGGTGTTGTTTTCTGAACCTCTACATTCATAATTTACTGCTTTTTTGAATTGTAGATTGGGATAGGTAAGCGTCAATATCTTTTAACCCATCAGAAGCCGGTGATTGATATTCAATACGTGAGATCTTTCCCTTATCGCCAAATGCAACCATAGGATATATTTTCATATTGTCATCAGGATAGGTTATTTTGTTCGCCGTATCAAGCAAAATATGTTTGGAGTAGAATACTTTATTGGTTAAAATGAGCCTTAAAAGCTTTACTGAATTAATACGTGTAAACACATAGTATATATGAGGATTATTGTAATTATCCTGGGTATATTGTTCTGCCGATGTAATGCAACCCTCACAACCTTGGTTTGGCAATATCAAATATATATTTCTACCCGGGGGCAAATCTGTTTTTTTATTTAGCGAACAAATTTCATTGGCCAATTTTTTGAGTGCCGGTTCCGACAATTGCCACGATGTTAACGGAATAACAACAAGGCTAATTAACAGTAATTTGTAAAAGCGAATATTGTGCAAGATTTTCATTTTTATTTAATTTATTAAGGAAGTATATTCCCTTATCGGTTATAAAATAATTGTTTAAAGAGCAATTTAATGGCAGCTGATAATTGGTGAGGTAGTTGAATTTATTATCAAAAAACAATAACAACGGCTGCTTTTCAGCCTCTAACTTTTTATGGAGCTGAGATTTTTTAAGTGGCAACTCTAATACCCTTACATATAATTTGTATTTGGGTAAATAGATGATATTTCTGTATGAAAAATTAGCTGCATAATGATCATCTATTAAATCTTCGAAGCCTTTTTTGTACATAGAATCAATCGGAATATTCATTGAATTTATGCAGAATGATTTTGGATATGTCCCATTATGATAAGTTACATTATTGTTCTTATCAACCATCACTAACCTATGCTCAGCCGGAAAGCTAATAAGTAACGTATCATTATAATTAGTTGTGTAAAATACCCTGTAATAACTCCCCCCCCAATTGGCTGCATCATATATTTGTGGGTATTTAACAGCAAAGCTACTTTCATCATTAGCCAACCCTGTGGATATCTTTACAAGGCGATTCCCTGCCAAAACCTGTGTATTCTCACCCATCGTAAAACCTGTGCTAATAATTTCATTTTTATTAAAATACATACCTGAAAAAGTAGCTACAAAAGGGTTGGGATTAGTTGCATAACTTGTATGCGAAGCCGGTTTAATAAAGTTTTTTTCAATATATATTTTCCCGGTATGGTTAATAACATAAAAGGTTTGCTTATTCCGACTATATAATAGTATGGAATCGGGGCTATTATATTTAAATGCGGATGCTTTTATATTTTTAAGATTAGCGTCTTTTATATTTATACATTGATACCTTTTTTGATTATTAAGATCAAAAAAAACTAATCGTTGAAAAACATGATCCAAAACAATTAATGAATTACTGGTGGCAACATATTGTATTGGAGTAAATGGATCTACCACAGTACTATCGTCTAACGGTAGATTATAAGCGGGTTTTAAATCGAATGAAATATTAGCATGCCGGGATGGTATTGTACCATT
>JABDDX010000054.1 GCA_013287375.1 Bacteroidota bacterium
ATGCCCGCGATCAAATGGAAACCAACTTTTTTGGTTTGTTGTGGCTTTCACAAGCAATACTGCCTGTTATGAGGGAGCAGGGGTACGGACACATCATCCAGCTTTCGAGCGTATTAGGGCTGATAAGTCGGCCAGTGCTGGGATTATATGCTGCCTCTAAATTTGCAGTAGAGGGTTTGAGTGAATCCCTGGCTGCCGAGGTAAAAGGCTTTGGCATTCATGTTTCTATTATTGAACCTGCGGGTTTTGATACGGAATGGGGGAGTTCTTCTGCTGCGCGTACTGTTGCGATGCCCGAGTATAATGAGGTAAAAGCCAATCACCAGGCTGGCATACCTCCCGATTTTAGGGGAGCTGCAAGTGGTACAATAGCCGCGGTGCTAAAACTGATAGATAGCGAAAATCCTCCATTGCGTTTATTGCTCGGTAAATACGCTAATATGTTGGTCAAGAAAGAATATGCGGGCCGGAACACTGAATGGGATAGCTGGCTGGAAACAACTTTAGCTGCGCAAGGTATATAATCAGTATATTGTACTTACATGATCTGCGCAGATATATGGTGCAGATATGTTTAATATGAAAGATCATGCAGCATTTTAAGAGTTTGGCCGATTTACACCGATTTAATGGTCTGCCGATGCCGGAAAATCCATTGTTCAGCGTTTACAGGTGCCCGAAAAACACCTCGCTTGGTGAAAAGCCATTTACCGCTGATTTTTACATTATCGGGTTTAAAAAGCTTGAATCAGGGATCATCATGTACGGGCGTACCAAATATGACCATGATAACGGCTGCATGCTGTTTGCAAAGCCCCGGCAGATCATGGAGTTCAAAAACCTGGAATACCATGAAGACTCGTTCATCATCTTCATACATGAAGATTTTTTGAACGGCCACTTTCTGCATAACGAGATCAGCAAATATGCTTTTTTTGACTACGAGGCAAACGAGGCCCTGCACCTTTCTCCCCGTGAAGAACAAGTTATGTGGGATCTTTTCTTCAAAATAGATGCGGAATATAAAACTAATAACGATGAATACAGCCGTAACATTATGCTTTCGCACGTTGATTCTATGTTGAGGTATTCACAGCGTTTTTATAAACGGCAGTTTATTGGCCGTACCCAGCTTTCCGGTAAAACCGTGTCAAAGTTTAATGATGCGCTGTTAGCTTATTTTAAGGACGGGTTATTGCTTAACCAAGGCTTACCCAACGTAAGTACGCTGGCTGCGCAATTGAACTTATCACCACGGTATTTGAGCGATATGCTAAAGCAGGAAACGGGTAAAACTGCTATTGAACTGATCCATATTTACTTGATAAACGAAGCCAAAAACCGCTTAAGGAATGATGATCAGCGTATTTCTGAAATTGCTTATGCGCTTGGCTTCGAAGACCTGTCCTATTTCTCACGGCTTTTTAAAAAAGAAACGGGTGTAACTCCCAATCAGTTTAAAAAACATTTACTTAATTAATTAAAATATCATAATTATGAAAATTCAACAAATAGCCGAAGAGGTAGTAGAGCTGATCCGCGACGGCAAAAATAAAGAGGCAAAAGATACATTTTACGCGGATGATATTGTTAGCGTAGAAGGGAACGGTTATAGATTAGAAGGGATCGAAGCCATACATCAAAAGAGCATAGATTGGATGGAGCAACTTTCAGAAGTACATTCTGTTTCGGTTTCCGAACCACTTGTATCAGCCGATCACTTTGCGATCAGCATCAAAATGGATATTAGTTATAAAAATGGTCACAGGGCCATTATGGATGAAATTGCTGTTTATGGGGTTGACGATGGAAAAATCGTTTTTGAACAGTTTTTCTTTAAGTCGTAAGTTTAAGCGCAAATAATTTTAATATCCAAGTTCAATAAAAAAGCCCTTAGAAAAATCTAAGGGCTTTTTTGTGGAGCCGGAGGGATTCGAACCCTCGTCCAAACATGGTATAAGGTAAGCTTTCTACATGCTTATCTGCTGTTTAATTGTAGGGAAGGGGAAGGTCAGCCGATTACCTGTACCGTCTTCCTTAGGTGCTTTGTTTCGCCTGCTATGCACACCATTAAGCAGGCTATTTTCGTTTTTCGATGCCCCGGTTGCCGATCCAACAAAACAGAAAACCGGCGGGACAAAAGCTAGCTAAATTCTAAATTAAGCAGCTAAGGCGTAAGTATTTTCGCCATTTGTAAGTTTGAGCGTTCTGATTTAAGCGCTAATTCACCCAACGCGCTGCATGCTTACTTACTTATCTCCATCCTGTCAATTCCGGTCGACCCCATTTTTTTAGAGTTTGCAATTGCCAGTGCGCAGTTTGCAGATAAGGCATCAAAGATAAGGTTAATAGACGAAAGAATGAAGTTTTTAACTAATCTTCAGTCTCTAATCTCTACCTGCAGTTCTACCCGGGTATTCTTCCAATGCCTTCTCTAAACAGATCATCGCGTTCTGTATATCATCTATATTCAAAACGTATGCCATTCTTACTTCGTTCAGGCCAGCACCTGGGGTACTGTAAAAACCGGTAGCCGGTGCCATCATAACTGTCTGGTTGTTATAGCTAAAGCTCTCCAGTATCCATTGGCAAAACTTATCAGCATTGTCAATAGGTAGTTGTGCCACCACGTAAAAAGCGCCGCCCGGATTAGGGCAGTAAACGCCGTTCATTTTGTTTAATGCGCTTACAATGGTATTACGGCGGGCAGTATATTCTTTATTTACTGCTTCAAAATATTCATCGGGTGTATCAACCGCGGCAGCGCCTGCAATCTGCTCCACCATGCCGGGGCTTAAACGAGCCTGGGCGAATTTTAACCCCGCTGTCCAAACTGCTTTGTTTTTGGTGATGAGGCAACCTAAACGGGCGCCGCATGCGCTGTAACGCTTGCTCACGGTATCCAAAACAATTACGTTCTCCTCTAATCCCTCCAAAAACATAGGCGAGGTAAATTCACTTCCGTCATAACAAAACTCACGGTATGCCTCGTCCGAAAATAAATACAGATCGTATTTCA
This sequence comes from Bacteroidota bacterium, assembly GCA_013287375.1. Classification (GTDB taxonomy): domain Bacteria; phylum Bacteroidota; class Bacteroidia; order Sphingobacteriales; family Sphingobacteriaceae; genus Mucilaginibacter. Next base: position 3,020 of record JABDDX010000054.1, read on the forward strand.
AAACCAGCTTTTTAAGATCTTCAAGCTCAGCTTTTGAGTATAAATAGCCGGTAGGGTTATTCGGGCTGCAAATGAATATAGCTTTGGTTTTTGGGGTGATCAGTTTTTCAAATTCGCTTATCGGCGGTAATGCGAAGCCATTATCTATATAAGATAGTATTGGTTTAACCACAATATCGCTTTGGCTGGCAAAACCATTGTAATTGGCATAAAAAGGCTCAGGGATGATAATCTCATCGCCAGCATCCAAACAACTCATCATGGCAATGGTTATAGCCTCTGATCCGCCTGTAGTTACGAGGATATTATCAGGTGTTATATTATAGCCCCGCTTATTATAGTATTCGGTAAGCTTAGTACGATAGGCTAATGTACCTTCGGATGGGGTGTAGGCCCAAACTTTAAAATCGATATTTTTTATTGCATTAAGCATGCCTGCCGGGGTTTCAATATCAGGCTGGCCAATGTTTAAGTGATAAACTTTTTTGCCGTCCAGCTTAGCTTTATCGGCAAATGGGGTAAGTTTACGAATAGGAGATGCGGGCATACGCTGCCCTTTGTCAGAAATTTTTGGCATTGTGCAAAGTCAAAATAATAATTACAGTCAGTTAAAACTTATGCCTGTATAAACGGCAAAAGCCCCGTTTTATCGGGGCTCTGCAAATATATTTAATAAATTCTATTAATTGCTGGTCCCTGTGGTAGCTCCTGTCGCGGGTGCAGGCGCAGCTTTTGCAATTACCTCACCTACAATTACTAAAAATTTCTGTGGTGTTTTAGCATTTGAGGTAACTACTATAGTTTTATTGAACGGATAAGCTGCAGCAGCGTTATAAGTAATCTTAATTAAACCTTTATCACCAGCTTTAACGGGTGTTTTGGTATAATCAGCAATGGTGCAACCACATGTAGGCCTAACATCAGCCAAAATAAGAGGCTCTTTACCAATGTTAGTAAATTCAAAAACAGTAGTTACAGGTGTACCTTGAGGTATTTTACCAAAATCATGTTTTTCTTCGTTGAATTTAAACTCAGGTTTTTGGTCATCCTGTGCTTTTGCGATAGAGGCAAAACCTATAATTACCGCGCATATCAATAATATCTTTTTCATACTCCGTGTTTGATTGTAACAAATATAAAAGGTTTAGCTCAATAAAAAAACTATTATAAAAACTGAACGTTTTGAATGCAGAGTATACCAATTACAAAATAGAATTTCATAATTTTACCGCTTAAACAAATAAGATATGCCCGAAACTGCAATTCAAGTTGCCGGTACCTTTAATGTTGCTGATCTGAGTTTTGATGATTTTAAAAAGATTGTCATCAATGATTATCGCATTGGGTATGAGAGTCGCCAGGCCAGTATATTGGGCCGCCGCGAGGTACTTACCGGCAAGGCCAAGTTTGGAATTTTTGGTGATGGAAAGGAAGTTGCACAACTGGCTATGGCTAAAGCTTTCCGTAATGGGGACTGGCGCTCGGGCTATTACCGCGACCAAACCTTTATGTTCGCCACAGGAATGAGCAACCTGCGAGAGTTTTTTGCCCAGCTTTATGCAAATCCGGACATTGAAAAAGAACCCGCATCAGGCGGCAGGCAAATGAACTGCCACTACGCTACACGCTTTCTAGATACTGATGGCAACTGGATAAACCAGGTAGAAACTAAGAATTGCGCTTCCGATATTTCAACTACGGCTGGTGCTATACCACGTTTATTGGGCTTAGCCTATGCATCAAAGTTATATCGCCAAAATAAAGAATTATCGTACCTGGATAAGTTTTCGGTTAATGGTAACGAGGTGGCTTTTGGTACTATAGGTAATGGTTCAACATCCGAAGGTGCTTTTTTTGAGACCTTTAATGCTGCCGGTGTACTACAGGTGCCAATGGCTATTTCCATTTGGGATGATGCTTACGCGATATCTGTACCTGCCAGCCTGCAAACTACTAAAGAAGATATTTCTGAAATATTAAAAGGTTTTCAGCGTGAGGAGGGTACTAACGGCTTTGAAATATTTAAAGTACGCGGATGGGATTATGTAGCGCTTTGCGAAACTTATGAACGTGCCATATCGCTTTGCCGCGAAGAACATGTGCCGGTACTGATACATGTTACGGAGATGACCCAGCCACAGGGGCATTCCACATCAGGATCGCATGAGCGTTATAAATCTAAAGACCGTCTGGCCTGGGAAAATGACCATGACTGTTTGGTAAAGATGCGCGAATGGATGATAGCTACTGCTATTGCTACGCCTGAAGACCTGGACGCAATGGAGGCTGAGGCCAAAAAATATGTACGTGAGTGCCAGCGTGAAGCATGGAATGAGCTTGCTGATATTATTACCGTTGAATTGAATGAGACGGCTAAAGATTTGGAGGCCCTGGCAGATATATCTGCTTACAGGGACGACTTAATGGAAATTGTCTCTGAATTGCGCAGCAGTGTTGATCCCGGAAGGAAAGATATAGTATCGGCTACCCGTAAAGCATTACGTTTAACGGTAAATGAGGATAGTGCAGAACGCAGGGCATTGCAAGTATGGCTTAAGGATGAGATAGGTAAAAACGATGTACGCTATAATACCAAGCTTTTCTCTAATACTATAGAGTCGCCGCTAAAAGTGCCGGTTATTAACGCGCAATATGAAGATGATGCCAGGTTAGTTGACGGTCGCGAAGTATTAAACGCCTGCTTTGATGCCAATTTTGATCGGGATAAAAGAATTGTAGCCTTCGGCGAGGATTTGGGGGCTATTGGTGATGTTAACCAGGGCTTTGCCGGTTTGCAAAATAAATATGGCGATATCAGGATCACTGATACCGGCATCCGCGAAACGTCCATCATAGGGCAGGGGATGGGTATAGCCATGCGTGGTTTAAGGCCGATTGCGGAGATCCAATACCTGGATTACCTGATATATGCCATGACTATTATTTGTGATGATTTAACCAGCTTAAGTTATCGTACCATGGGCGGGCAAAAGGCGCCTGTTATTATCCGCACACGCGGGCATAGGCTTGAAGGTGTTTGGCATTCAGGATCACCAATGGGCATGATATTGAGCGCGATGCGTGGCTTACATATTTGCGTACCGCGCGATATGACGCAGGCCGCGGGTATGTATAATACTTTGTTGCGTGGTGATGAACCTGCATTGGTTATTGAGTGCCTGAATGGTTATCGCCTAAAAGAAAAATTACCAACCAACGTTGGCGAATTTACCGTACCATTAGGTAAAGCCGAAATATTGAGCGAAGGCAACGATATTACTATTGTTTCCTATGGTTCAACGTTACGTATTGTGATGGAGGCTGTGCCGGAACTGGCTAAATTGGGTATCAACGTTGAGGTGATTGACCCGCAAACGCTGTACCCTTTTGATATAGATAATTTATGCGGAGCATCATTAAAGAAAACCAGTAAGTTGTTGGTTGTTGACGAGGATGTGCCCGGCGCAGGCTCAGCTTATATTATGCAACGGATACTGGAAGCACAAGGTGGTTATTATGCGCTTGACGCGCAACCACGCTCGCTAACAGCTAAAGAACACCGCCCGCCTTACGGTTCGGATGGTGATTACTTTACCAAGCCATCGCTTGATGATGTGATTGATACTGTTTACAGCATGATGAGTGAGGCTAATCCAGCTAAGTATCCGGCGATATATTAATTTAATGAGTGGTTGAGTGATTTCTCTCTTCGTTTAAATTGTCATTTCGAACGGAGGAAGAAATCTTATGTGACCTGCACGGGCCTCTCGCCAGTTCAAGCGTCCGCGCTTGAACTTATATTTTAATAAGCGTCCACGCTTATTTGATTAAAATTACGTTGTATATAATTTAAGCGTGGACGCTTAAATTATTTGCATTCAAGCGTCTGCGCTTGAATGGGCATTTTTAATTTTTATGGATACTAACGATTTCACCTCCCTAACTAACATCATACAAAACCGCCGTACCATCAAACCTTTTATGATGAACGGCCATAAAATACCTAACGGACATATCGCTTCGATACTGGAGCTGGCTGATTGGGCACCTACACATGGTTACACTGAGCCATGGCGATTTGTGGTATATGAAAACCCACCCGAGTTTTGTTTGGCACATGCCAATTTGTATAAAGAAAATACATCTGCCGACGAATTTAACGAAGGCGTTTTTACCAATTTGAGTCAGCAAGGCGATAAGGCATCTCATGTAATTATCGCGATAATGAAACGTGGTAAACTGCCAAAGATTCCCGTTTTTGAGGAACTGGCTGCTACCGCTTGCGCTGTTCAAAACCTTTTATTGGGTGCTACTGCATTAAATATTGCCTCTTACTGGGGTACTGGCGGCATGGCGCTTAAACAGCCCATGAAAGATTTTTTACTATTGGGCGAAGAAGACAACGTAATAGGTATTTTATACTTAGGCTACGCCGACCAACATCCCGAAGGCAAAAGAACTATCCCGCTGGAAGAAAAGATCAGCTGGGTTAAGTAACAATTCTTGCTTTTATCTCGTAGAAGTATAAATTACTGCTATAATATTAATTATAGCAGTAATTAATTAACAAATATGAAATTGATGTGATGTTTTGTAAAAAATATTTTTTTACATTTGTATCATCACGACAATTATAAACGTTCTATCAGCCTATCCCCGTTTAATTTTAACAGATTGATTAATATCTTATTAGATTTATGAGGAAACATTTTTGGTGGATAACCTGCGTAACATTACTACTTTCAATTACTATTATTAGTTGGAAACCGGTAAGCGCAAGCAAAACGACTGCTACAGATCATGCCCCCGCATCGGCTAAAGAACTTTTTGAACAATATGTTGACGAAGTTTACCAGGCAGCAAATTTACAAGCAACAGGTTTAGATGAGGTTGTTTTCAGGAAAGCGGTAACAGGCTTTATGAATTTGAAATCAGCTCAAAAAATATCTCCTTTCAGTAGTGTTTTAACAGTGGTTGATTTTAACAAACCGAGTCGCGACAAACGCATGTGGATAATTGACATGGTTGAAAAACACCTGTTGATTAATACTTGGGTAGCACACGGACAAGGCAGTGGCGATGATGTTGCCAACAGCTTTTCAAATACAGACGAGTCGCATCAAAGCAGCTTGGGTTTTTACCTGGCTGATGATATTTATGTAGGTAAACACGGCCGATCATTACGTTTAGATGGTTTAGATGCTGGTTTTAATGATGCTGCCCGTGCCCGCGAAATTGTGGTACATGCTGCTCCTTATGTAGGTCAAAGCACTATCAATCAGCTAGGTCGTTTAGGACGTAGCTGGGGATGCCCCGCGGTATCGCCCGAGGTATCAAACGAAGTGATCGACGATATAAAAGGTAAAACTGTTTTCTTTATCAACGGTAACGACAGCAATTACAACTCTAAATATTTAAACGAAGACCTTTCAGCTGACTACGTTTTCCCAACTGAAAATGGCGGGAATAAAATAGCTAAATTATAGCTATTGGGTATCAAGTAGCTAGTATCAAGTATCAATATTTTTCTAAATAAAAAATGCCAGGTTTTGCCCGGCATTTTTGCTGGTGTGAGTTTTTGTCTAGCTACTTGATACTATGTACTAGCTATTAAATTTTACTTCCCAATAGCTTTTATCAAGTTAGCATACAAAATAATATCCTGACCGTAAACATCTTTTCGGTACTGCAGGGTGCCGGTGCTATCGGCCCAGCAGGTGATATAGGTGATGTAAACCGGTACTTTTTTATGTAATGATATTTCGGTAGGGTCGGGTTTGGCTGTTGCCATATCCTGGGCAATCAGGGTGTATTTGGGGCCATCGCCAAAAAGTTCATGGGCAAAATCAAGTGGTTTTTGCAGCCTTACGCAACCATGGCTCACCGCGCGCATGCTTTGAGCGAATGGCAACTGGGCGGGGGTATCATGTAAATAAACACTACTTTTATTCTTGAACAGAAACTTGATTTTACCTAATGAATTATCAGCTCCCGGTTGCTGCTGGAATGAATAATCCGATTTATCAACGCTTGACCAATCTATTGATTCCACATCATCAACTTTTTTGCCATTTTTATAAACATTGATGTTTTTGTTTGATAGGTAATAAGGGTCATTAGCGGCTTGCACAATAATCTCTTTGTTGGCAATGCTTTCAGGTATGTTCCATACCGGGTTTACTTCGGCTTCGTAAATCAGGCTGTTTAGTAACGGCGTTTCGTGTACGGGTTTGTCTACTTTGTCGGTATCTACATAGTTCATCAGTGTTTTTTTGTAGTCGGAGTTACGGCCTTTGCCCACACAAACTTTCATCCCCAAAACAGATCTACCGCTATCTATCACATCCAAATGAAAATCAGGGATGTTTACAATCACATATTTGTTTTCAGTCGGTTTATTTTTCCAGCGAAGGCGTTCCAAGTTTAATAGCAAAACACGTCTGCTTTCTTCGGCAGATAGACCCGGTAGAACGGTATTGTTTACATAAGCCTTTTGCAACGCTATATATTGCGGATCTTTAGACTGGATGCTATCCAGATACATTTTTAAGTTTGTTGCATTCAAAGCCTGGCTAATGGAGGTGCTGTCGGCCTGTTTAGTTGCGGTGAAATAACGCCTGTAGATATATTTAGGATTAACAACACCATATTGTACAGCGTTTGAATAGTTGATCAACGAGTTAGCCGTCATTAATTCCAGTTCGGCCATATAGTGATAAGCTTGATCCAGTGTTTTAATGGCCCTTCTGTTGTAGAATTTAGCTACCAATGCACGCACGGACTGTGGATGGAACATGTTTGAATCTAAACCCTGATCGTTTGCCTTATCATAATAATCGACCAGAGTATTCAGTTCGTTATTTTTAAGGTTGGCTAGCAGGAAAACCGGTTCGTAATCATGGCTGGCATAGAACTCTTTAATGGCCTGCGGATATTTTAATTTAGTTTTTTCGCTATCCAGCACACCCTGAAAAATAGTGGCGAATTGGTCGGGGTCGAGCTTTTTAAATATCTTGTTTGGTGTTTTTTTATATAGCAGAATAGCCATTTCGGAACGTTTCTTTTTACAGCCCTGAACGCCGATAAATAAGGTACAAAGTAATAATAAAAAAAGTGTACGGGTGTGGCGTTTAATAAAACTGTGAGAGGTGGGCATATTACTTACAAATATATTTTTATCGTGTATAGCAATTGCTATACCACAAATAAAAATAGTTTAATTTTACGTTGCTGTATAATTATATCTGCTTGTTATGAAAAAATACATTGTGCTGTTTTTGTGCCTTTTTGCGGTTGTAGGGGCATCTGCCCAAAGTTTTGAGCCCGTAAATAAAAATGCGTCGCCGGAGGCCAAAAAACTGCTTGCCTATTTGTATAGCATTAAGGGGAAGTATATTATCTCGGGCCAGCATAATTTTAATACACAACTGAATACCTATTCAGACAGCGCCTACGCCAAAACCGGGAAATACCCCGCGCTGTGGGGATCGGATTTTATATGGGACTGGAAAACAGACCGTGGGCAGGATATTGTGAATGAAGCGATAAAGAAATGGCACGATGGCTACATTGTTACCCTGATGTGGCATGAGGGCAGGCCGACCGATGATCCGCCGTTTGAGTGGAAAGAAAGTATACAGGGCAAACTTACCGATGCGCAATGGACGGAATTAATCACACCAAATACTGAACTAAATAAGCGTTGGCTTGCGCAGATTGATGTAGTGGCAGGTTACCTGAAACAATTACAAGATGCCCATGTGCCCGTATTGTGGCGGCCTTACCACGAAATGAATGGTGTTTGGTTTTGGTGGGGAAATAAGAAAGGCGCGAACGGCATAGCCAAATTGTGGAAGATGATGTACGATCGTTATACCAATTACTTCCATCTAAATAATTTGATATGGGTTTGGGGCGCTAATGGGTTGAGGGATATTCCTTTGGACGAAGCTTATACTTATAAAGATTATTATCCCGGCGCTAATTATGTAGATGTTTTAGGGGCAGATGTTTACCACTTTGATTACGAACAAAAGGACTATAACGAATTAAAGGAACTGGCCCACGGCAAATTAATGGCGCTTACCGAAACTGGAGAATTACCCAAACCCGAGATATTAGCCTACCAACCCGAATGGGCATATTTTATGGTGTGGACAAACTTTTTATGGAGTGATAACACGCTGGATAGGGTGAAGCAAATTTACTCACTACCACAAACGCTTAATCATGATGTAGTAGGGGCTGCCTTGCTAAACAAATAACAATGAGCAATAAACCCGAAGTTTGGTTGCGTGGCCCGTTGGATGGGATACCTGCATTGCTGCAGCCTGTAGCGCATGCCTTGTTGCAGGCGAGGGAAGAGGTTAATGAGTTGATGCAAGATTTCCCAGATGCTTTGTTGTGGGAAAGGCCTGCGGGCATGGCATCGCCGGGATTTCATTTGCAGCACATGGCGGGTGTATTGGATAGGCTTTATACTTATGCCAGAGGTGAAGCACTTAATCAGCAACAATTGGATTATTTAGCTGCTGAGGGCAAAAATATATCAGTTACAGTAAATCAATTACTTGAGCATTTTAATCAGCAGGTCGACATCGCCATAAAACAATTGAGCGAGACCGATGAGGCTACCTTAATAAAAGTTAGGGGCGTTGGAAGAGCAAATATTCCATCAACAGTCATCGGATTGCTAGTTCATAGTGCGGAGCATACGATGAGGCATACAGGGCAGTTATTGGTGACGGTTAGGGTTTTGTTGGACAAATAGAAAAATATGGGCTGTGCGATTTCCCTCTTGAGAGGGGCGGAGGGGTGTGTTCTTCGAGCTGCTTGTAGAAACACATCCCTGCCACTACACAAATCCGGCGCTCCCCCTCTCAAGAGGGGAATTTTAAAGGTTAAGATCGCCCTTGTTGGTAGCTTTCAAATATTGATAAAGCACAGAAAATCCTATCGCAGCTACTAAACAAACGCCGCCCAATATCCACCATAATAAAGCGAAACCACCGCCAACTATAATCAAGCTGCCAACAGTCGGCGCTAAAATTTGAGCGGTAGACCATGACATGCTATACAAGGCCGCGTATTCGCCTCGATTATTTTCGGTAGTGCGGGCTATCCAGAAGGAGTTGGTGAACGGCATGGCCATAATTTCGCCAAGGGTTATGAAAACAATAACGGCTAAGCCTGATAACGTGGTATGCGGTAATACATTCAGTAAAACAAAACCGAATCCAACCAATATCACACCGAAGCTGATATAATTTAATGGATGCCTGCGGCCCTCGAGCTTGTGGATGAGGATCATCTCTATCACCACGATTAAGATGCCGTTTAATGCCATTAACGCGCCTATAATACGCTCGTTTAACTGCCACATCGTTTTATAAAACAACGGTTGCATAGTGAACAGTTGAAAAAAACAAATGGCAAAAAGCGTGATCAATCCAATAAAAACTAAATAGGTGGTGTCTTTATACGCTGATGCAGTATTAGCTTTTGTCTCTTTGTTTTTATTAGGTTTTAAAATACCCGAGCGGGGTATTAATCTTAATAATAATAGCGCGGCAAACATATTGGTACAACCATCTACCCAAAATAATAAATGGTAGTTGAATGATGCCAAAAAGCCACCCAGCGCCCCGCCAAATGCCCAACCCAAATTGATAGCCAAACGGTTTAGGGAATAGGAGCGGGTCTTATTCTCCGGCGAACTGTAATAGGCTATTGCCGCTGAATTTGCCGGCCGGAAGGATTCGTTACAAAGGCTGAGGATAAATGCGCCTGCACCTAAGGTTATGAAAGTATGTTGAAAGCCTAAAATGATGAATAACACACCACCACTAAAGAGCGCGCCGATCTGTAAATCATAGAAACCTATTTTATCAGTCAGCTTACCACCGCCGAATGCGCCCAGGATTGAACCCAAGCCAAACAAACCCATGATGTAACCAGCCTGTATAATGGTAAAGTGTAATTGGCGCGTGCAATAGATGGTCATGAAGGGGATAACCATGGTGCCGCTGCGGTTCACCAGCATCACCAGGCACAAGTACCAGCTATTCAGCGATAAACCGCTGTAAGCTTTTTTGTAGAGTTGGATGGGTGAGGTGAGCATTATTATATGATGTGCAGATGTGCGTATGTGCAAATATGCAGATGATTAATTAAAAAAAATGATGTGCAGATGTGCGTATGTGCAAATATGCACATGGTCGAATTATTTAATTAAGTGCAATTCAAAGCATTTGTACATAAGCACATCTGCATATTTGCACATTAAGATAATATCGCGTTGCGATTTCGTAGCCAATGATCTGCCAGAACTAATGCAGCCATGGCTTCTACAATGACGACTGCTCGGGGCACTACACATGGATCGTGGCGGCCTTTGCCGGATATTTCGGCGGCGTTGCCTTCGCTGTCGATGGTGGCCTGGGCTTTCATGATGGTGGCAACCGGTTTAAAAGCAACTTTAAACTCGATAGGCATCCCGTTGCTGATACCGCCTTGTATACCGCCTGAGTAATTGGTAATGGTGCTGATATCGCCGGTATGATTTTTTACAAATATGTCGTTATGCTCTGAACCCAGCATTTCGCTGCCAGCAAAGCCTGAACCAAATTCAAAACCGTGTACAGCGTTGATGCTGAGCATCGCTTTTCCTAATTCGGCATGTAACTTGTCAAAAACAGGTTCGCCTAAACCAACGGGGCAATTTTTAACATAGCAGCTGATTTTGCCGCCAACGGTATCACCGGCTTTGCGGATGCCGTCGATAAATTCGATCATTTCCTCGGCTGTGGCTAGGTCAGCGCAGCGGACGATGTTTTCCTCGCGCTGATTAATAAATTCCTGTACATCGCTTATATCTACGTTTGGCGCGTTGATTTTGCCAACGCTGCTTACATGGGCAACAATTTCAATTCCCTGGCTTTTTAATAGCAATTTTGCCAAGGCACCTGCTGCTACACGAGCCGCGGTTTCGCGGGCTGATGAGCGGCCGCCGCCACGGTGGTCGCGGATGCCATATTTGGTTTGATAGGTATAATCCGCATGTGACGGGCGGAATACATCTACGTTATGGGTGTAATCTTTTGAGCGCTGATCTTCATTCGGGATCAGCATGGCAATTGGGGTACCTGTAGTTTTTCCTTCAAATACACCTGAAAGAATTTTTACAGTATCACTTTCCTTGCGTTGCGTAGTGATCTTGGATTGACCCGGTCTGCGTTTATCCAGTTCGGATTGGATGTAGTCCAGGTCGACAGTTAACTGTGATGGGCAGCCATCAATTATTACGCCTATGGCTTCGCCATGCGATTCTCCAAAAGTTGTTATCCTGAATAATTGTCCGAATGAATTGCCTGCCATGATGTTATTGATGTGCAGATCTGCAAATATGCAAATGTGCGGATGTTTTTATTGTTTATAATGGGTGTCATACTGAGCGTAGTCGAAGCACTAGCGTAAAGGCCTTTGTCCGCGTACTGACACCCTTTTTGGTTTATCTTTGTTGTTCACTAACACACCCCTGCCCCCTCTCGAGAGGGGAATCGCACGGGCCCTTAGCCTTATTGTTTTACCTTTGCCTCAAACCCGACTTTTTCCAGATCACTCCAGAATGCGGGATAAGATTTTTCGACTACTTTGGCGTCTTCTATTTCCATTTCGGGAATTAGTAATGCCAGCGGCGCAAAAGCCATTGCCATGCGGTGATCCTCGTAGGTATTGATGAAAACCTTTTCGGGGATATGCTTTTCGCTGCAATCCAGTTTGTAAACTTGTCCTTTTTCAATCAGTTTTACACCGATTTTTGCCAGTTCGTTTTGTAATGCTAAAACACGATCAGTTTCTTTGATTTTTAAAGTTTCGAGGCCGGTAAAAGTAGCTTCGTGACCTAATGCGGCGCAAACCACGATGACAGTTTGTGCCAGATCAGGGCATTCCTTCAAATCAAATATCTTGCGAAAAATTGGTTTAACCTCTTTTTGTAAATGAACGCCCCCGTTTTTAAACTGTGAGGTAATGCCAAAATTAGCCATTATCTCGGTTATTACGCTATCGCCTTGCAGGCTATATTGTGTTAATCCGGGTAGAAACAGATCTGCCTCATCGGCCAAAGCCGCGATGGCGTACCAGTAGGATGCCGCGCTCCAATCCGGTTCAACAGGTAAAACTGTTGGCGCGAATTCCTGGTGCGCAATGCTGATAATGTTATCATTCCATTGGTGTTTGATGCCTGCTTGTTGCAGCATGGCTAAGGTCATTTCTACATAAGGCTTTGACGTTAGGTCGCCCTCAATATGCAAATCCAAACCTAAAGGCAATTTGGCGGCAATAAGCAGCAGCGCAGTAATGTACTGGCTGCTGATATTACCTTTTATATGGATTTGGTTAGTAAGCTGTGTAAAGCCTCCTTTTAGCCTCAACGGCGGGAAGCCATCTTTTTCCTCATAAGCTATATTAGCCCCCAACTGGCGCAAGGCATCAACCAAAATACCTATTGGCCTTTGTTTCATGCGTTCGCTGCCGGTTAGTATCACCTCATCATCCTGAATGGCATAGTATGCTGTTAAAAAACGCATGGCTGTGCCAGCGGGACCGATATTTATTTCAGATTTACGATTTACGATTTCGGAATTATCGTCAGCCAAAACTTTTGACTTTTGACTTTTAACTTTTGACTTCAGAATTCCTGCCAATGTTACCGTATCAGCCGCATCAGAAATGTTTTCTACCTTGACTTTACCGTTGCTCAGGGCTTCTATTACGAGGGCGCGGTTGCACTCGCTTTTTGAGCCGGTAAGTTGTACGGTTCCGTTTACGGTTTTAGTTTTTTTGGTGAGGATGATATTCTGGTGCATGTAGGTATATTATAGTATTTGAAAGGCAATTGGGTTTTACCCCCTCTGTCTCCTTCGTCGACATCTCCCCCTGATTTCCGGGGGGAGAATGGCGAACATGTATAGCTTGTTTTGTATTAAGCGTGTGTTAGTTTATCAGCTGCTTGTCCGGCCTGATCTTTATTCATCACTTCGGTTTGTTTGCGGATAGACTCGCTGTGTAATAGTTCTAATAATTTTTCAGTGAACTCGCCGCTTAATTTTAGTGCTTTAGCGTATGTTGTACGTTTGTTCAGGATCTCATCCCAACGGTTAACCTGTAAAATGGTGATGCCGTTATCTTTTTTGTACTGACCGATTTTTTCAGCAATTTGCATACGCTCAGCTACTTTTTGGATAAGTAAATCATCAATTTTATCAATCTGGCTGCGTAGTTCAGCTAATTTGTCATTAACTACCGCGTCACGCACTTCTGGTTTGCGTAGGGCTAAATGGTCGATAATTTCAACCAGGGCAGCAGGGGTAACTTGTTGTGCAGCATCAGTCCAGGCTACAGAAGGATCGATATGTGATTCGATCATTAAGCCTTGCATATCTAAATCCAATGCTTTTTGTGACACGTAACCGATTAATGAGCGGTTGCCGGTAATGTGGCTTGGGTCATTAATCATTGGTAAGTGCGGAGCCAAAGTTTTTAAGTGGATAGCGATATCCCACATTGGTTCGTTACGGAAAGCTGATTTTTCGTAAGATGAGAAACCACGGTGAATAGCCGCCAGCTTAGTGATACCTGCATTGTTAATACGCTCTAAAGCGCCAATCCATAACGATAAATCAGGGTTTACCGGGTTTTTAACCATTACCGGTACATCAACACCTTTAAGTGCGTCAGCAATTTCCTGTACGGTGAATGGGTTCGCGGTTGAACGTGCACCAACCCAAAGAATATCAACACCTGCTTTTAACGCTTCTTCAACGTGTTTAGCGGTAGCTACTTCAACAGCGGTAGGCAAGCCTGTTTCTGCTTTAGCGCGTTTTAACCACTCTAAACCAATGCTACCGATACCTTCAAATTCTCCGGGACGGGTACGTGGTTTCCAGATACCGGCACGTAATGCAGACACACGGCCTGTTTGAGCCAATAAATGCGCGGTAGCTACTAATTGATCTTCAGTTTCGGCACTGCAAGGGCCCGCTATTACCAAAGGTTCTTTACCTGTTTTTATCCAGGATTCAAGGGGTTGTATGTTTAATTCTAGTTTCATCGTGTTTTGATATTTACTCTGGAAGTTGGAAAGACCGAAATTCCGGAAGTTTGTTAATATTTATGTGCTTTAATTGTTAATTTTTACTTTTTTATTTCTGTCTTTCCGACTATTCTTTAACCAGTTTCTTAATCTTGATATAAGTTCTCTTTTCAGGCTTTTTAAATTGATCAATGCTGGGTTGTTCTTCAAACTTTTCGTATTCGCCCAGTATGTTAAAGTTGTGGGTGTATTTAAGGATCTGTTTTATGGCGTTGTCATATTGCCTGCTTTCGCGCCATTCCACATCAACATAAAAGTTGTATTCGGTTGGCTTGCCCAATACCGGCATAGATTGTATTTTGCTCATGTTAAGATTTTGCTCCGCGAAGATGTTAAGCACCTTGGCTAGCGAACCTACTTTGTTGCTCACCTCAAAACATAACGACGCTTTGTTCGGCGTACCTTTCACATTGTTTTCGTGGTTGGTGATGATCAAAAAGCGGGTAAAGTTTCTTTTGTTGGATTCAATACGGCGCTCTAAAACTTCTAAACCATATAAGTTTGCTGCCAAAGTGTTGGCGATGGCAACGGTATCAGTCAGTTGTTCTTCGCGGATGCGTTTGGCACAGGCGGCGGTGTCGCTGCTTTCAACCATTTGCAGGTGCGGGTACTCATCAAAGAAATCAACACACTGGCGGATAGCGATGGGGTGGGAGGTTACATATTTAACGTCCTCGAACTTTACGCCCGGCAAAGCCAGCAGGTGCAGTTGTATCGGGATGTAAACTTCGCCCACAACCGGGAAGCCATAGCTCATCATCAGCGTGTAGTTAGGCAATATGCTGCCTGCTATACTGTTTTCGATAGCCATCACCACGTAATCCGCTTCTTTGTTTTGCAGCGCCTCGAAGGTTTGCTTAAAAGAATTGCATTCAATAGTCTCGATGTCTTCGCCAAAGTATTTAAACGCGGCTTCCTCGTGGAAAGAGGCACGGATACCTTGTATTGCAACTCTTGGTTTTTCGCTTTTCATAAATCCTGTTAAAGCAAAAAGTCCCGGCTTGTTGGGCCGGGACTTTTCAGTTTCTATATGTTTGTTATCGCATATTAGTCCCGGCTCTTACTGTTAAAGTAAAAGTAGTAGCCATAAAAAAATGCGGTGTTAAATGTCATGTCGTTTTATTGTGCTGTAAATGTACGGTTAAAAAACAGTTTGTCAATAGAAAATTTTTATTTTCTGAAAATAAATAGATCAAACAGAATTTTATTGGGTAAAAATGGATTTGACCTCTTTTTGAATAATATTATAACCTCCAAAAAGGACTCTTGTTATCGTATCTAACTAAGTCATGTAAAAAGTCGTTCAAAATTTCACCTTCCGATATTAGCATATTTGAGAATTTAATCATCGATCCATCTTTAAATGTGATCTGAAATACATAGAAAAAATGAAGTTTTCTTGTCCCGCCCGGTTGATAAATAAGTATTTGTTCGATGTTATTTTTATCGTATTTATTCTTGGTTATATTATCACCAAAATAAAAGGTATCATAATCTCCGGAAATTTCAATGACCTGGTTGTAGCAAGCTAAATACCTATTAAGAACATAAACTAATAGACTGCCAAAATACAGCACAAATATTAATATAAATGCTTTTTCACCGATTGTAGCACCTGCTATAGATGCTGTAATTAACATCCAACAGGTTAAACTAAATCCAACAATAATTGAGAAACTTGAAAATATTGGTCTCCAAAATCTTACAATGTGTTTAGGTAGATTAGGGGCATAGTCCTCCCGACTATTGTTAAGGCTTGGGTTCATCTTTTATATTTAAAAACATAGCTAATGTATTAAATTTAGATTTGTAATTTTTCGAATGTTCTATCGATTTTTTAAAATCTTTTTCCTCCTCAATCGTCATAACTACCATAAGCTTATTCTATGTACCTGATTCTTTTAGCAACGCATTCCTTAATCCGGTGGTTTGTATTAATAAGTTTACTTTTCGCTATTTACCGTGGTTACCGGGGTTGGTTGTTGAAGAAGCCGTTTTCAAGGTTTGATAACAATGTGAGGCACATCACCGCGACCATCGCGCATGTGCAGTTGATCATCGGTTTGTGGTTGTATTTTATCAGCCCGATTGTGGCGTATTTTCTTTACAATTTTAAGGACGCGGTACATGAGCGGCAGATCAGGTTTTTTGGGATGGAACACGCGACCATGATGCTGACCGGGATCATCCTGATTACTATCGGCTCCGTTAAAGCAAAACGAAAGACTACCGACCTGGAGAAATTTAAAACTATGGCGATATGGTTTACCATCGCGCTGCTGGTTATTTTGTCGTCGATACCGTGGTCGTTTTCGCCGTTGGTGAGCAGGCCAATGTTCAGGAGTTTTTAGGATTGGAATTTGCTTAACCGGGCTAAGGCTTGTCGCCTGACTTTGTTTTTCATGAGTGGTGTCCAGCCCAATAAAAAGCCTTTTAAACCGAATGCCTGATGTGCCCATTTCCAAAAGCTGAAGGTATCGGTATGTTTCACTATTTTGCCATTGCTGAATATGAATTCGGCGTGGACATGATTGGTCACTTTTCTGCCGGTTAGGCTAAAGGTATATTCTGCAACCCAATCGGCACTGCCGGTTTGATCATCAGCCTTAATGCTGCTTGCTGAAATTTTGATGCCGGGTGTTTTTAACAGCATGCGCCACATGTTTTTGGCGCTATCACCTTTTAATGGGCCGAATGCAGGATCTTGAAATTCAATATCATCAGCATAAAAACTTACCATTGCTTCAGCATCGCCAGCGGCAAAAGCGTCGTAGAAATTTTGTATTAGCTGCGCATTATCCATAATTGACGAGGTTTATTGATGGATGAATGTACGTGTTTTTATTGTAAGCGTGCACACTTACAATTTTTGGCATTCAAGCGTGGACGCTTGAATGGGCGATCTACTGTTTAATTAAGCCGCGTTACTTTTTGCTGAATTTGAACCCTGGTGTTGTTGCTTCCATTCCTTCTGTAAAACCTTGGCTGTTTGTGTACTGCCGTCGTGGCTCCAACCGGGAGGCTTAACAAAGTATAGGATTTTGTTTTTGAAGCCGGGCGCTTGTTTTACATCGTGTAATAAAGCTCTCCATTCGTGGAAAAGGATATTTACCGGTCCGGTATCTTCAGGTTGATGAGTTAATCCGTATTTAATTGGTTCGGGTGCATCTTCCTCACGGAAAGTGCCGAACAGCCTGTCCCATATAATAAAAACCATACCCATGTTTTTATCCAGGTAAGGGATATTTGATGCATGATGTACCC
>JABDDX010000055.1 GCA_013287375.1 Bacteroidota bacterium
TATGCCAACACCACTCCTGATTATTTAACCCAGGGCATACAGGTTGATTCGATATTTGTGAATGGCGCGAAAAAGGAATGGGATAATGCCAAAGCTTTAGGCACTAATCAATTTATAGCACTGGGCCAGCCATTAATGCCCCATGATTCCGTAAAACTAAATATCACCTGGCATTATGAATTATCGTTAAAAAGCGAACGCGAGGGGATGATTGATCCTACAACCTTTTACATAGGTTACTTCTATCCGCGTGTTTCTGTTTATGACGATTATAATGGTTGGGACAGGCTGGAGTTTAATGACCGCCAGGAGTTTTATAACGACTTTAATGATTATACCTTAAAGGTAACCGTACCTAAAAACTTTATTGTTTGGGCAACCGGCACCCTGCAAAACCCTAATCAGGTTTTACAGCCGGAGTATGCCAAAAGATTACAGCAATCAATGACAAGCGATTCGGTAATGCACATAGCTACCGCTGATGATCTGGCTAAAAAGAACATCACCGCGCAAAACGATCTGAATACCTGGGTTTGGACAGCTAACGACATCAGCGATCTGGCTGTTGGTGTGAGCAACCATTACGACTGGGATGCAGGGAGTGTTGTGGTTGATGACGCGACCCATCGTCGAGCCAGCATGCAGGCTGCCTTTGCTGATAATTCTGCAGACTTTCATTTGGCTGTTAAATGGGGATTGCATGCACTGGACTATTTATCGCATGGCTTACCGGCTGTGCCCTACCCTTTCCCAAAAATGACCGCGTTCCAGGGTTTTGCAGATATGGAATTCCCGATGATGGTGAATGATAGTCACGAAACTGATTTGGCCGATGCCGAGCTTTTGCAGGACCATGAAATGGCGCACACCTATTTCCCTTTCTACATGGGAATTAACGAAACCCGTTACGGCTATATGGACGAAGGCTGGGCAACCACATTTGAACTATTTTTAGGCTATACCGAGGTAGGCAAAGCTGCTTCAGAAGAAGTTTATCGAAACTTCCGTGTCAAAAAATGGATCTTCGATCCATCAACCAGTGAAGATCTGCCAATCATCACCCCAACCAGCGAATTAACCCGTGGCTATGGCAACAACGCTTATGTAAAACCATCATTAAGCTATATCGCTTTAAAAGATATGCTGGGCGATGAGGGCTTTAAAAAAGCGTTGCACGTTTACATGAACAACTGGCACGGCAAACACCCTATCCCATGGGATTATTTTAACTCGATGAGTGCCGGCTCAGGCAAAAATCTGAACTGGTTTTTCAATAACTGGTTCTTCACCAATAACTATATCGACCTGAACCTGCAAAGCGTGAGTAAAGATAAAACCGGTTATATGTTAGCCATACAAAACATTGGTGGTTTTGCTATACCTTTTGATGTTAAAATAACTTACGCCGATGGAACCACAGAAAGCCTGCACCAAACCCCTGCAGTTTGGGAGTATAACCAAAAGCAAATATCGGTTCATGTAAAAACTAACAAAGCTGTACAATCCATCTTTTTAGATAACGGTATTTTTATGGATGCCGACGTTAGTAATAATAAATGGGTGAGTAAGTAACCCGGCAGCGGGCAACCCTTTAAAGCCCTCTGTCATTCTTCGCTTCGCTCAGAATGACAAGATTTAACATTTAAACAGAAAAACCCGGCCATAAGCCGGGTTTCTTGTTTTATAAGAGCTGATTCAATTAATTATGAACAATGGTATTCACATCATCAAGGTTACTTTTTGCCTTTGCTTTAGCATTGTTAACAGCATCTTCGCCGTATGCTTTAGCCTGGTCGGCAATATCACTTGCTTTTGACTTTATATTGCCGATTATATCATCGCCAACTAAATCATTAATTTTTGTTTTGGCAGTGTTATAAACGTTATTGCTATAATCTTTAACTCCGCTGGCTGTTGTTTGCGCCTTATCCTTTGCTGATTCTATTAAATCATTAATGTATTCAGCAATACCATCGCGGGTACTTGCTCCACTATCTGGGGCCAATAACAAACCCAGTGCAGCGCCTGCTGCAGCACCAACTAAAAGTGCTGCTATAATCTTTGTTTGATCTTTCATGTTTTTTTTCTTTTAGTAGATGAATAAATGAACAACATTATTTAACGTTTTAAGTTTAAACTAATTGCAAAAAAAAGAAAGTATCATACAAAAAAAAAGCACCCACTCTGATGAGTGGATGCTGTACGATTGATGATTATATTATAATTAAATAACCTTTACATTTACCGCGTTCAAGCCTTTTCTTCCGTTTTCAACTTCGAATTCAACTTTATCGTTTTCACGAATTTCGTCGATTAGGCCTGTAGAATGAACAAATACATCCTGACCACCTGCATTAGGTGTGATAAATCCGAATCCTTTTGTTTCATTAAAAAATTTTACTGTTCCTTCTTTTTGCATTATATTGTTTATTAAAGCGCGCAAGTTAGGTATAATATTCCAAATACACTAATTATTGCAAATCATGACGTATGAGCGACTAAACACAAGCTCCTTAACTAAGCCTTGAAACTGCCAATTATTACAATTTATCCGGCGCGAAATCCAATGATATGGAGTTCATACAAAAGCGTTTATAAGTTGGTGGCGGCCCGTCATTAAATATATGGCCTAAATGCGATCCGCACCTGGCGCATATTACTTCAGTACGTTTCATACCATACGAATCATCTTCCCGGTATATCACGCTTCCTTTTCTAACCGGCTCAAAAAAGCTGGGCCAACCGCAGGTACTGGCAAACTTAGCATCCGATCGGAATAGTTCATTGCCGCAAACCGCGCAATAGTAAGTTCCCTTGGCATTACTGTTCCAATATTTACCGGTGAAAGGCTTTTCTGTATCTTGTTTTCTCGCTACGGCGTACAAATCGGGTGGTAATATCTTTTTCCATTGCGCATCAGTCACCTTTAGTGGTTTGGTGTCTGTATTAGAATAATACGGGTTGTTGGCATGCCCTTTATCTGATTTAAGTTGCTGCGCATTTGCCAGCGTAATTGCACTGATGAAGATGCTGATGATAATTAACGCTGGTCTCATTATTTCAATTTGTCTTTAAAAGCGGCTTTAAATTTATCCAATTCGGGTTGTATCACATTTTCGCAATACGGTTGGCGGGAGTTATTGTTAAAATAATTTTGATGATAATCCTCTGCCTTGTAAAATGCGGTATAAGGTACAACCTGAGTAACAATTGGCTTTTTATAAGCTTTTACCGCGTTTAGTTTAGCAATGTAATAATTGGCTTTTTGTTTTTGTATGGCCCCGTGATAAAATATAGCGGAGCGATATTGTGTACCCACATCATTACCTTGCCTGTTTAGTTGTGTAGGATCATGGGATACAAAAAAAGCTTGCAGTAATAGTTCAAATGATATTTTGGCAGGATCATAAATAATGTTGCAGGCCTCGGCATGGCCGGTGGTACCTGTACAAACCTGCTCATAGCTTGGGTTAGCCACATGCCCGCCCGAGAAACCTGATACAACTTTTACTACACCACGCAATTGCTGAAACTTTGCTTCGGTACACCAAAAGCAACCGGTAGCGAACGTAGCAGTATCTAAATGCGGTTTTGTTGGATGATTGGGTTTGATATTGCTATATGCGGATGCGCTTAAGCAAATACTAAATGACAGAAACAATAAAAGAGCTATTTTTTTCATGGATGTTAAAGGCGATGTGATTTTTATCGGTCAAATATATAAACGTAAAAAACGCGACGCACTATCACATCGTATAGAAAAGTGATGCCTTGCTGACAATTGGTCTTTCGCAGAGGTATCGTACCTACGGCACGAAAATTATTATTTCAATATTTTCCACCAACTTTTGATCCCTAGGGGATGGTTTAAACTATTCTTTCTTACCCTCTTTTTTGCTTGCAAAAGAGAGGGTGGTCGAGCGAAGCAAAGACCGGGTGAGTCAACTATACGAGCGACATTAACGCAAATGCCCGGCGCACAGCCAACTCACCCCGAATGCGCTGCGCTGTTCGACCCTCTCTTCGCCTGCGGCGGAAAGAGGGTGAAAAAATATTCCCATTTCTATCAACATTTAATCGCTGCAGGATTTGCCCAAACCATTTCTACCAATATTTAATCCCTACGGGATTATTTACACCTCACTTAGTGCTCCGTAGGAGCATAATGTCGGTAGCCCGAATATTAATTCAAATTCTTTGCCCCTTAGGGGCAATACATCCCGTCAGATCAAAACGTTCTCTTAGACCCAACTTAAGATCACTATATGAAAAATTGCGTTTATTTGAGTTAATCATCATTTTTATTTCGATAATATTACCGATAACTCTTTAAAAATCCTATTTTTAGCGCCGCAAAATTGGTATGAGAATATCAACACATTATGGTATAAATTAACAAAAATGAAAGTTTTAAAATTTGGTGGAACATCAGTAGGCAGTCCTGAAAGGATGACGAAACTGTTGGACATCATCGATCCAACCGAGAGGCAGATCGTGGTATTGTCGGCAGTATCCGGAACAACAAACAATTTAGTGGAAATTGGCCAGGCTTACCTGGCCGGTGACAAGACCAGGGCCACCGAATTGATAAAGACGCTGAAGGATAAGTACGAAATTTTCATTAAAGAACTTTTAACCGAACCTGAGTTTTTAGCACAGGGCAAGGAAGTAATTGACTATCATTTTGGCTTGTTAAGCAATTTAGCCAATGATCTGTTCACTACTATTGAAGATAAGATCATTTTAGCGCAAGGCGAGTTATTATCAACTACTCTGTATCATGTTTATTTAAAACAGATCGGCGTGCCATCGGTATTATTGCCGGCGCTTGATTTTATGAAAACAGATGAGGACAGCGAACCAGTGGTTGATTATATCACCGAAAAGCTTACTCCATTATTGGAAAAACATCCAAATAATAACCTGTTTATTACCCAGGGATACATTTGCCGCAACGTTTTTGGCGAGATTGATAACCTGCGCCGTGGCGGCAGCGATTATACCGCGTCATTAATTGGTGCCGGTATCCGCAGTGAGGAAGTACAGATCTGGACTGATATTGATGGTATGCACAATAACGATCCGAGGATTGTTAAAGGCACTAAGCCTATCGCCCAGTTATCATTTGATGAAGCTGCCGAGCTGGCTTATTTTGGCGCGAAGATATTGCATCCGCAAAGCGTTTTTCCGGCACAGAAGTATAAGATCCCGGTTCGTTTATTGAATACGATGGACCCGCAGGCTGCAGGCACGTTGATCACCAACGACAGCGAAAAGGATAAGATCAAATCTATCGCCGCTAAGGATGGTATTACGGCAATAAAGATACAATCAAGCCGTATGCTGTTGGCACATGGTTTTTTACGCAAGCTGTTCGAAATTTTTGAACGTTATAAAACTTCTATCGATATGATCACCACTTCGGAAGTAGCGGTATCATTAACTATTGACGATACTACTTACTTAACCGAGATCAAAAAAGAGCTTAACGCTTTTGGATCAGTTGAGATTGATGAGAACCAAACCATTATTTGTGTGGTTGGTGATTTTGGTGTAGAAAAGCATGGTTATGCCGCTAAAGTTTTAGAGGCGGTTAAGCATATCCCACTACGTATGATTTCATACGGAGGCAGCGATCACAACTTATCGATTTTAATAAAAACTGAAGAAAAAACTGAGGCTCTAAGAAGCCTGCATAACAGGTTATTTTAACCCCGCTTACCACGCGTCATTGCGAGGAACGAAGCAATGTCTAAACTATACAGGGCGAATATGCCTAAGTAGAGATTGCTTCGTACCTCTCAATGACGTTCTAAAAAACATTGCGCATGTTCACTACTGACACTACAAATAAATTCAAAGACTTAGAAACCCCGTTCTACTATTACGATATGGGTATTTTAAGACAAACCTTAGAAGCCTGTACCAATGCTTCGGCTAAGTATGGCTTCCATGTGCATTATGCCATGAAAGCTAACTTTAATCCAAAGGTGCTGGATATGATCCAATCTTTTGGTGTGGGTGCTGATTGTGTAAGCGGTAATGAAGTTAAGGCGGCTATTGACCATGGCTTTGATAAAGGCAAAGTAGTTTTCGCAGGCGTTGGAAAATCAGACAAGGAGATAAACTTTGCTTTGGATGCTGATATTTTTTGTTTTAATGTAGAATCGGTGCAGGAACTGCACATTATAAATGATCTGGCGAAAGCCAAAAACAAAAAAGCTAATGTGGCTATCCGCATCAACCCAAATGTTGACGCGCATACCCATCATTTTATCACCACCGGGTTGGATGAGAATAAATTTGGTGTAAACATTTGGCAACTGCCTGATGTAGCTAACGCATTACGTGAATGCCCTAACCTTCAATTCTTAGGTATCCATTTCCACATCGGTTCGCAAATAACAGATATGGAGGTTTATAAAAGCCTTTGTACCCGCATAAACGAAATGCAGGATTGGTTTGAGGACCATGGCTTCCCGGTTAAAGTATTAAATACCGGTGGCGGCCTGGGTGTAGACTATCATAACCCCGACACTAATGGAATGGCTGATTTTGAAAGCTATTTTGAAGTGTTTAAGAACTTTTTAAATGTAAAACCTGGCCAGGAAGTGCACTTTGAGCTGGGCCGCGCGATGGTTGCCCAAAGCGGATCATTGATTTCAAGGGTATTGTACGTTAAAAACGGACAAAAAAAGAATTTTCTGATTTTAGACGCAGGCATGACGGAGCTCATCCGCCCGATGCTATACCAGGCTTATCATGATATAGAGAATTTAAGCCAGGAGTCAAAACCAAGTATAAAATATGATGTTGTTGGCCCAATTTGCGAAAGCACCGATTGCTTTCGTAAGGATGTGGACCTTCCTGAATCTTTCCGTGGCGATCTGATAGCAATACGTACAGCAGGCGCTTATGCCGAGGTAATGGCTTCGGGGTATAACCTGCGGGATAAGGTGCAAAGCGTTTATTCAGCCTAAGTAATTTAGGCTTTTATTATCTGCTAAACACCAAAAAGCATAATGCTACGATGCTAATAGCCTCGAAAAAGTAGCAGATTACCGTCAGTGTGCTGGCAACAACTTTATTGCTTAAAGATATTGTTAAAATATTGAGCAGTAAACCTGTGAAAGCTGCCCCAATTATCAGCAGATCATGCGGTTCAACAAAGGTACTATTGAGCGTATCGGGGGCTATCATCTTATTAGCTACATAAAGGCACGAGCATACCAGTATAAAAATCCAGAAAGATGGCTTATTAATGGTAGCCATACGGCTTAGTGGCAGCGGTTCTTCGTCTTTCATTATTACAATTGAATAATTACTAATGTAGTGTTTATTCAAAAAACATGATACACATTTTTATGATGTAATGAGGTTATTAGCTACAACAATTATCCATTAATTAACTCACCTTATCCATAAGTTAATTCTAAATAGAATTTTTGTTTTTGTTTGAAAAACAACAACTAATAAATGGATAATTACGTTTACATGAATGAAAATATTAAAAAATAAAAATCGACCTGCAAAAAATATCGTAGCGTACTTAAGTGGGTCTTTTGCTACTACAATGGGACAACGTTTAACTGCTTATTCTATAACATGCTAATGGATCGGGAACTTCACCGCCTGGAGGCTGTTAAACGTTTTAAAGAATTGGAACTTAATCCTGCCATTACGCAGGACTTAAACGATATTGTAGAGTTGGCGGCTCAAATATGCAATACACCGGCCGCGTTGATAACTTTATTAGATGAGGATACGCAGTGGTTTAAAGCCGCTAAAGGCCTAAGTGTATTTAGTACTTCAAAAGAAACATCATTTTGCCAATTTGCCATTGAAGAGCAGGGTATTTCAATAGTTGGCGATGCAAAAGCTGATGATCGCTTTGCTAACAATCCCTTAGTTACAGGCGACCCTAATATCCGCTTTTATGCGGGCGCCCCGTTAACTACTAAAGATGGTTTTAATGTAGGAACATTATGTGTGGTTGATTTTGAAGCGCGTGGGTTGGATGCTCATCAGCAAAAATCGCTAATGGTGCTATCAAAGCAAGTAATAAATCTGCTTGAACTTAACTGGAGCCTGCAAGTGCTGGCACAGCAAAATGAACAGCAAGAGCAAAATAAAAAAACAATTGAGAACTCAGAGATTAAACTAAAAGCCGCGTTTGACAGTTCAACAGACGTTCACGTTTTGGTTGGAAAAAACCTGGAAGTACTCGCCTTTAATAAATCGGCCTCCTATTACATAAGGAGCATTTATCAATACGAAATAACAGTCGGCGACAGGATATTGAATTATGTCGACCCAAAAAATAAAAAGCATTTTGCTAAATATTTTGATATTGCGTTTAAAGGTAAAACCATAAAACACGACCTCTTAATAAGGCCAGGAACACGCTTTGAGTGCTGGCGCGAAATTAAACTGGTACCAGTAAAAAACAACCATGACGAGATCATTGGCGTAGCATTAAACTCGGCAGATATAAGCAAACGAAAGCAGCAGGAAAAGCAAATCCATATTCAAAACGAAGCCTTAACCCGTATAGCCATTATACAATCGCACGAGTTGCGCCGCCCTGTAGCTTCGCTACTAGGTTTCATGCACTTAATGAAAATAGAAGAACTAGAGTTTGACTATTTTGATATGATGAACCTGACCATTAATGAGCTTGACGAAAAGATCCGCATCATTGTAGCCGACTCCGAAAAAACGATTAGCAGCCCGCTTTCTATCGTAGCATAATTATTACTCCCCTGTTTTAATTCAGAATAAAACCTTATTTTGGTCTATTCATTTTAAAACCTCTTCATGAAATTAATCAGTACAACTTTAGCATTAGTTTTAGCTGCATCATTATTTACCCAAGCGCAAAATAAACGCAGCATACAGGTAACTGTACAAGACTCCACCATCGAGAAAAGGGATACCGTACCCGGCAAACCTGTAGTTACCTATCACCAGGTTACGGTTGATGGCAAAACCATCACCTACAAAGCCACAGCAGGCTACATGCCCATGCATGATAAGGATGATAATAAACTGCTAGCCAAAATATTTTATGTTGCCTACACCGCAACCAACAGCGGGCAAGCAAAGGAAAAACGCCCCGTAACCTTTGTATTTAACGGTGGACCAGGTTCGGCATCTATATGGCTGCACATGGGCGCTATATCGCCGGTTAGGGTAAAGTTTGCTAATGATAAAGGCGATGCCCCCGGAGCACCTTACGAATACGGTGAAAACCCAAATACCTGGCTTGCCTTTACCGATTTGGTATTTATTGATCCTATATCAACCGGTTACAGCCGTGCCTACAAAGGGGTTGATGTAAACCAGTTTCATGGTTATAACGAGGATTTAGCATCAGTAGGAGACTTCATCAGGTTGTACATCACCAAGGATGAGCGCTGGGCAAGCCCTAAGTTTATAGCCGGTGAAAGCTATGGTACAACCCGTGCCGCGGGGCTTTCAGGTTATTTAGCT
Source organism: Bacteroidota bacterium (assembly GCA_013287375.1). Lineage (GTDB taxonomy): Bacteria > Bacteroidota > Bacteroidia > Sphingobacteriales > Sphingobacteriaceae > Mucilaginibacter. The sequence goes on from JABDDX010000055.1 coordinate 9,493, forward strand.
GATCGTTATAACATCTATTTAAATGGTATCACCTTAATATCGTCGGTACTGAACTTTCAGCTGATTGATTTTAAGAATGGTAATGATATGCCATACATTTACTTTTTACCAACTTACGCCAACACAGCTTCCTATTATCATAAACTAACACCCGAACTGGAAAGCCTTACCCCTGCCGATCTTACCAAAAAATCGGAAATATTTGCCAACGGCACGTACTCTCGCTTTTTAAGTTTGGGCGATCAGGCTCCTGCTGATTTGACTAATTTGGTAATTGACTCCCTGAATTATTTTACGGGCATACCTAAAGATTACATCAGAAAAGCTAATGAACGAATTACCGATTTCCGCTTTTTTAAAGAAGTTTTGCGCGATGAAGGCAAGATAGTAGGCCGTTACGATAGTCGTTTTAGTGGTGAAGATATTGATGATGCGGGTGAAAATCCTTCGTACGACCCAAGCGATGCTAACCTAAGCGGCTTATTCGTAGGCGCGTTTAACGCTTATGTACGTAAAGATTTGAACTACAGGAATGATATCCCCTACGAAGCATTAACAAACGTATGGCCATGGAGTTATAAAAATACCGAGAACGCTTACCTTGATGTATCTGAAACGCTGCGTAGCGCCATGACACAAAATCCGCACTTAAAAGTGAACATGATTTGCGGTTATTATGATTTGGCCACCCCGCTTTACAATGCGGAATATGTGATTAACCACATGGGCTTACGCCCGGATTTACGCGGTAATATCACCACTAATTACTACAAAGCAGGCCACATGGTTTATGTAAGTAAAGAAACTGACGAGAAGCTTAAGGCTGATGCAGAAGTATTTTATAAAAACGCGTTGAAGTAAAATCATCGCCTGTCATTTCGAACGAGGTACGAGGAGAAATCTTCTTCGACGTGCAAAGTTCGCTATTAAAGGAGTAGAAGATTTCTCCCTCCGGTCGAAATGACAAGTAGATAAAAAGGTCTGACTTATGAATCAGACCTTTTTATTTAGCCCAAACTTTATTTTCAACCCTGATCCTTACCGTAAGCATAATGGCATTTAACACCGTAAAAATGATAGCGGTATAGTATAAATGAAATACCGTCGGGATGATCGCGATCTCGCAAACTACAATAAAGTAATTAGGATGCTTGAATAATTTATAAGGTCCCTTTTTTACCGGACCAGCGCCGGGTACGCGGAATATCTTGGTGTTCCAGTATTTACCTAATGAGGATAGCGCCCAGAATTTAAATAACAGCAGCAGCGCGAATAATATCAGAAACACAAAATCAATAAGCGTGTTGCCACGCAGTATGTACTCTACAATGATGGAAATGATAAACAAGGTATGCAGCGCTACGATAAACGGGTAATGCTCCTTACCGTACTCTACTGCGCCTTGTGAGCGTAGCCATTTTTCGTTGCCACGGGCGATGTATAGTTCTGATAAACGCTGGATAATAACGAATAGAATGAAGATGATGAAATACATACGTCTATTTTAGTGTCATTTCGACCGGAGGGAGAAATCTTATACTATTTGCAAAGCGGTTATGCTTGGCGAAGAAGATTCTTCACTTCGTTCAGAATGACAATTTATGTTACAAATTATTTATTCTTCATCTTCAACAAAACCATCTCACTTGAAAAGCCCGGGCCCATAGCCATCATCAATCCATAACCATCTTCAAAGCCCTGCTCCATAAATTTCTCTAATACGTATAGGACAGTAACACTCGACATGTTGCCGTTATCATTCATCACTTCGCGGGTTTTCTTTAAAAAATCACCATCAATAGGCAAAGCATCAGCGTAAGCGTCGAGTACTTTTTTGCCTCCGGGATGGAAAATGAAATTTTTGATGTCGCTTAATTGCAGATCATGTTTTTGCAGGAAAAGGGTAATATCTTCCAACACGTGTTCATTGATAAAGGTTGGAATATCTTTAGAAAATAAGACCTTAAAACCAGTATCCTGAAACTCCCAACCCATTACATCCAGCGAATCATAATACAACTTGCTGCTGGCATCAAAATAAGTAACCGCTTTATCCGTACCGTGACCATCGCCTTTGATAATACATGCCGCTATACCATCCGAAAACAAGCTCGATCCGATGAAATTACTCTTGCTGTAATCACTTTTGATGAGTGTTAATGAACATAATTCAACTGCCACTAATAACACCACCGCATCGGGGTTTGCTTTAGCGAAGGCATTGGCCTTAGCCATGCCTGACACGCCGCCCGCGCAACCCAAGCCCCATATCGGCATACGGCGGATGTTGGGATTTAGCCTAATTTTATTGATGATTAGTGCATCTAAACTGGGTGTTGCCAGTCCGCTAGTTGAGAGGAAAATAATATCGGTAATATCATCTTTATTAATACCTGCCTTTTTGATCACATCCTCCACCGCTTGTACCGAATATTCTAATGCGGTATTAATATATTCAAGGTTACGCTCCTCAAAGGTAGTGGTGCTGGTGTAGTAAGAAAGCGGTTTGCAAAAGTTGCGGGTCTTGATCTCCGTATTATCAAAAGCGAAGATCAGCCTGTTGGTTTGCGGAAAATTAGCCGAGAACATTAGCTGGGCTTGTTCTTTTACTTCCTGCTGAGATATTTTATAGGGTAGTTCAATTTTAGAGACTGCGGTTATAGAAGGCATATAATTTTTTATATAAGTACGTTATTATAGTACATGTCGGTTGCCTTGCTGCTAATAATGATTTATAAACCGGCCGTAAACAACTAAATATAAGTATATAAACCAAAATAGGAGTTATTGTTTGCAGATTGTTACTGGGGAATCACTTTTAAAGCCTGTTGCTCCCTTACTTATATTTTTTGAGATTCAAGGCCTTTTAAAAACATCCTGAAACAAAAAATGCCGCAATGTGCGGCATTCAATTTTTATATAAAGTGTTTTTAGATTATTTATAACGCTGGGCTTTTTGCTCCCATGATGACATATACATGGTAAGGCCCATTAAAAATACAGTACCAGCAGCAAATGTAGGCCATGGCACAGAAGTCATACCGTACATATATGCCCAAAAACCGCCCGAATCAACCGCATTATCTGTTACAGCGTGTCTTTGTATAATCGTAAATGCGATGATGGCGATTGCCATTAGTACCATTATTGTTATGCCTGCTTTTTTCATATTCTGTATTGTGGTATTACGCCACAAAGTTAAAAATGTTTGTGATGTTTCATAAAGGATTTAAATACTTTTTAAAGTAATTACGGTTATCTCGGGCCAAATTCCTACCCTGCCCTTAAAGCCTATGAATCCGAAGCCGCGATTTACATATAAATACTTCTCGCCGCGCTTGTACAGGCCTGCCCATTGCTCATAAACATATTTCACAGGGCTCCATTTAAAACCAAACAGCTCGATACCAAACTGCATACCATGCGTATGGCCCGCAAGCGCCAAATTGATATGCTTTTCGTGCTCTAAAGTTTTTGCTTCCCAGTGCGATGGGTCGTGCGACATCAGGATCTTGAACTCATTGTCATCAACATTGGCGGTGGCTTTGGTAAGGTCGCCGTATTTTTGGAAACCGCCTTTACCCCAATTCTCTACCCCTATCAGGGCTATCTTTTCGCTATCTTTTTCAATTTGTACCGATTGATTAAGCAATAATTTAAAACCGATCTCTTTATGAACCTCTTTAAGGCGTGCGAGATTATCTGCTTCATCTTTTTTTGAAGGCCATTTGGAATAGCTGCCGTAGTCGTGGTTACCTAATACCGAGTATTTGCCCACTTTGGCTTTCAGTTTAGCGAAAGATTCTATCCAGGGATCCATTTCTGAAGCCAGGTTATTCACTAAGTCACCGGTAAATAACAGGAGGTCACTGTTTTGGGCGTTCACCATGCTGATACCTTTTTCGACGCCTTTTTTGCTGGTGAAGCTGCCAGAATGAATATCCGATAACTGAGTTATAGTAAAGCCGTCAAAAGCTTCCGGCAGATCAGTGAATGGCAGGGTAATCCTGTGCACTTTGTAATTGTGTCGCCCACCGATCATCCCATACAATAAACTAAAGAACGGGATTGCTGCTACAATCGCAGCCAGCGCGCTCACCCAAAACTGCCTTGGCGGGAAGTTGAGGAACAGGCGAATAATGTCTTCCATCAATAAAACGGGCAGCGCCAGGATTTTCGGTACAGCCGACAGTAGTAGCCCTGCCATCAATATGGATATAACCGCAGGGTTGCGGCCTATACTGCGTATAAACATAAAGAGTACGATGCCGCCAATAAGCAATACATCTATCATCCAGTAAATCCAGGTAGCAATGGCTGAACTATCCGTCAGGATTTTTACTGCGTGGAAGAAATAAACGTCGGCAATAAGCCAAATGAGTATAATAAAGGGAATTCGTTTTTGCATAATTATAAATACCTAAGGCTATTGGCCTTACAATGTTTCGGCAAAGATTAAACTTAATAATTTAACTTAAAGCCAATTTTACCGCAAGAACCGGGTTTTTACACAAGGATTACTGTTCTACTTTTGTGCTATGGAGATAATTAACAACGATGGCCTGGTAATATATTATGGTAAAGTGACGCAGAAAGATGAAGCGGATGCGTATCTCGAAAATTTACTGGATACTATTGAATGGAAAAATGATGAGGCGATCATTTTCGGCAGGCACATTATCACTAAACGAAAAGTGGCCTGGTATGGCGATGATGGTTACTCCTACAAATATTCGGGCACAACGAAACAGGCTTTAAGCTGGACACCGGAATTATTGGAACTAAAAACTATAACAGAACAAATCACGGGCGAATCATTCAACTCCTGCCTGCTTAATTTATACCACGATGGCAACGAGGGTATGGCCTGGCACAGCGATGATGAAAAATCACTCGGCAAAGATTCGGCTATTGCTTCGTTAAGCTTTGGCGCGGAGCGAAAGTTCAGCCTAAAACATAGGGTTACTAAAGAAAGCCACTCCGTATTGCTGGAAAACGGCAGTCTGTTAATTATGAAAGGTGCAACGCAAACCAACTGGCTGCACTCCTTGCCGAAGAGTAAGAGGATTATTTCGCCAAGAGTGAATTTGACGTTTAGGCGGATGATGGGGTGATACTGGTACGGTGAAAACTGTAGTTACAAACTACAGTCTTTATTGGTTCGAAGTCAGAGACTTCGAACAGCGAGGGACTTCGAGCAGCCAGATCAAAAAAGGATGTCATGCTGAGCGTAGTCGAAGCATGTGGGGCAGGCCTCCGCGCCAACCCTTCGAGTGCCTCAGGGTGACACCCACTACACATAATTTACAAAAGTTTCATTTACAAGTTACCTGCTTATTTATTTAAAATTTAAACCTTAATAAAATTAGCTTGTTAAACTGATATGAAAAATCCATTTGTAAAACAGAAAAACACAGGCCTTATTGCTGTAACTTCAGTGGTAGCGGCTGCAGGTGCAGGTGCGCTTGCCTATTTATATTTAACTGAGAGCGGTAACGAAGTACGTAACTCCATATCGCATAAATTGAAAGACGAATTTAAAAACCTGGTATCGAGATTTATCAGTGGAAAAACCGGCGTTGCTAAAGACACCGTTAAAAAAGTAGCCGATCATGTTTCTGAATAGATTGCATGTTTGCTATTCGCCATTAAAAAAGCCTTGCTAAATTAATAGCAAGGCTTTAATCATAGATGTAGGATCAGAAAGAGGTTGTTTTAGTACGATGTTTCATCGGCACCAATATCAACTCTTGAATTTTGAACGCGTGCTTGTCCGTCAATATCAAGTTCGCCAGTTGCTGCTACGTAACCTGGTAATCCCCTGTTTACGCAGGCAGATGTGCTGGTTAAATGCAGGTTTGGAGTTGGCAAACTTGCGGTTACAAAGCCGGGAATGTTGTAAAGACCATGTGTTTCTGCATTTGGAATTACTGTCTGAGCCTGGAAATTCGCGAATGAATACCAGCCACCTGCGGTGCCAAAGTCAAATGTGATGGTACCTGATGATGCACTCAGGGTGTAATAGTCATCATAATCCATGGTCAAGTTTGTTGAAGTATAGCCTGATAAAGCAATAACCACCACATTGCTGCGCGACTGGATAATGTTATCAAACACATTTAAGTGATCGGTATTTTGGTACTCAACCTCACCACCGTAGCCACCTTGTGAAAAGTTATCATAAAATGTATTACCGGATAATGTTGAATAAGTAACCTTACTGCTTGCCTGGTTTGAACCGTATATAATACCGGCGGTTACGTTATTGTAGATAAAGTTATCACGCACATTAATTTCAGTAGCAGTGTAACCGTTGTTTTCGCAACCTACGGTGATACCTGCACCATTAGCATAGCTTGTATTACCTTGTATATTAATGTAAGAGCCACCATCTACATAAATACCGCCCGAGGTTGCAACCTGCGATACACAGTTATATACGGTGTTATAATTTACGTTTCCGCCTCTTGCATAATTTACACTATCAGGTGCACCGGTATAGCTGTAATGGCCCGACATATCAATCCCAATATTAGGGATATCATGCACAACATTGTGCTCTATCAAAAAGTTCTTTACATTGCCCGCCATAGTCATAGCCTCGCTGTAACCAGTAGCGCAGTCGTAAATAGTATTATAGCCAACATATACGTTGTTATAGGCTAATGCACCTGTTGCGCCAGTACCTTCCACAAAAATCGCATGCGCGTTGTTTGATGATGATGGAACAGCTGTCAAGCTGGTGGTCCAGCCTACATTATCTACGGTACAGTTACTTATGTCCACATTGGTACCCGATCCTGTAACAGCAATACCATTAGCATACGCCATAATATTGTTTTGAACGGTGATACCATTAATACTGATGTAACTTTTGCTTGCTACAGTTATCATATTGGCATTGCTGCCAGTATTGGTTGTACTTCCATCTATAATAACAGTGCCGCCATCGTTAACCACAGTTATTGGCGAGGCAGATGATGCCCCCGAATTTGGGAATGTTATCCGTTCATAATAAGTACCTGGTAATACATTAATAGTAGCAGCTGCCCCTGCGGTAGTTTTGTTTAAAGCCGCCTGGATAGTTTTTAAGGGTACCGATGTGGAAAGACCAGTGTTTGAATCACTCCCGGTTGAAGCATTAACATAATAATTAGTACCGGGCCCGGTAAGAGAACTTTTTACATTCCCAGTTGAGTTAAGCGCCGGTGAAGTTGGTTTCACAACAGATTTGTTGCAGCCGGCAAGCAGCGCTGCCGACATCAAGAACAAGGATAATTTTTTCATAAGAAATTAGTTTGGTAAATAAAAAATAAGTAAATAATGTGTTCGGGTACGCAAGAAAGTTCAGGTCAGTCAAAATATTATTACATTGATATACAATCTCAAATACCTTTAAACCAAATATATAAAATAATTTTGCGTGCTCGTACACATATTTTAAGATTTATTTTTACTTTATTTTTAACCTATGCTTAAAAAAGCTTTTAGCAGCTACCAGATGGCATTTTCTTAAAACCGATGTGGTATATTATTTTGCTTACGCTTCAGTTTTCCTTCAAACTTTAAGTCTACCTTTAAGCTTGATCAGCAATTACTGATAGTAACCCCCTCCTATTCTATGTCTGAAAAATCAGAGGCTAAATTTGTTATTCAAAAAATACAACCTGGTTTACTTGGGTTAATGGATGGCTCGGTATCAACCCTTGCTCCTATTTTTGCAACTGCTGGTTTAACCGGGCAACCTATAAAAGCTTTTTATGTTGGGTTAGCGGCTTCGTTGGGTGCAGGCATTAGTATGGGCCTTGCCGAAGCGCTATCTGATGATGGTAAAGTTACCGGCCGCGGTAGCCCAATAACGCGTGGCGCAATTACGGCATTTGCCACTGCATTAGGTGGAATGTTGCATACACTGCCTTTCCTTATACCCAATTTACACCGGGCATTGCATTTTGCATACATTGTGGTTATATGTGAGCTGCTTGCAATAGCTTTTATACGTTACAAATTCATGAAAACACCCTTGTACTCCACCATATTGCAAGTTATCGTGGGTGGCGGAATAGTTTTTGCCGTTGGCTTATGGCTGGGGAGCGCAGGATCTTAAATTTACACATAGAACATACCTAATTTATGACAATCATTGAACCAAAACGCCGGGACCTTCAACACCCGCAGGAAATAAAAAAATATTCCTCATCTATACGCTTATGGCATTGGCTTAACGCTATTGTTATAGCAGGATCATTATTAACAGTGCTTTTAAATTCAACCCTGTTAAAAACCAAAAAGAACGCCGTAGCTATTAAAACCAATTTAGCCCAATCAGGGGTAACGGTAACGGATGCCCAGGCCCGCTCTGTAGCGCATGAACTGAGCGATAAGGTTTGGATGATACATACTTACTTTGGCTACACTTTAGCCGCGCTATTACTTTTCAGGTTGCTGCTGGAGTTTTTTGAGTTAGCCGATCAAAAGTTTATCCGCAAACTAAAAAGCACTTATCATCAATATCAAACTACAAAAAAACAACGCGAGCTTGCCAGGCATAATTTCTGGGTTAAAACCATTTACGCTGTTTTTTATCTGATGTTGATAACAATGGCATTAACCGGTTTATGCCTTGCTTTTGAGGATGATGTGCCTTTGCTTAAATCAATTCATGCTTTCAGGCAGATACACGCTTTTACCATGTATCTCATCATCGCTTTTATTGTTGTTCATATAGTGGGCGTTTTGCTGGCTGAACGAAAGGATCGCCGGGGCATTGTATCTGATATGATAAACGGTGGTGCAGATTTGTAGGCAGAGACACCAATATGTTAAAGATATGTTAAATGCCAAAATTTCATGCTAGCTACAGAATGTTAAGTTAACATTGTGTTAAAGATGGATTACATATTACTAATCGACAAAAAAGGCTCATCCATCTATACATTATTTGGGGTTGGAAGATGAATTTGAAGATTTGGATCCGGTTTATTTGAATGACAGAAGCTAAAACCATTTTTAAAAGAGCTTGTAAATTAATGGGTAACCGCTTTGAACTAAGTGTAGTTGCTGATGATGAGCAGTGGGCAAATGAAAAGATTGATGCCGGGATAGCCGAGATACAACGCATTGAAAAACTGCTTACCACCTTTAGTGATGATAGCGAAACCAACCGGGTAAATCTAAATGCGGGCATAAAACCTGTAGAGGTTAGCCGGGAAACGTTTAGCCTGATACAACGCTCGCTCAGGATATCGGCTTTAACCCAGGGGGCATTTGATATTAGTTATGGTTCGATAGATAAACGTTTATGGAACTTTGACCAGCAGATGACCCAATTACCAAACAAAGAAACGGCCAAAAATATGGTGAGGTTGATAAACTACAAGAACATCGAGCTCGACGAGGATAAATGTACCGTGTATTTACGTGAAAAAGGTATGCGCATTGGCTTTGGAGGCATAGGTAAGGGCTACGCTGCCGAGCGCGCCAAACAAGTCATGAGATCACAGGGAGTAGAAAGCGGTGTAGTTAATGCATCTGGGGATTTAACAACCTGGGGACTGCGGCCAGATGGTAAAGAATGGACCATAGCCATAGCCAACCCTAATGCAGCACACGAAGCATTTTCATACATGAATATTAGCGATATGGCCGCGGCAACATCAGGCAATTATGAAAAATTTGTAGTGATTGATGGTAAGAAATACTCACACACTATTGATCCGCATACTGGCTTACCGATAAGGGGCATTAAAAGCGTAACCATAATTACTACCAACGCCGAGCTTGCTGATGCAATGGCAACGCCCGTAACCATTATGGGCATAAATGCCGGGCTTGATTTGATCAACCAAATGAAAAATATCGAAGCTATTATTATTGATGACGACGATAAGCTTTATACTTCAAAAAATATAGACATTAAATAGCCCCTATTATGATAAAACGATTGATAAACGGAACAGCATGTGTAGCGCTGATAATAACGGCTACATCGTGTGTGCATTTAAAGGAGTATCAGAAAAGCCGGCTCAATGATTCAGAAATGGTATTGGGCAACCGCAAGGTCGAAAAGAATGAATTGAATTTTGAATCTTACCGCGAAGCGGCTTCAGGAGCTAATGCAGGGAAAACAGGTGGCGGTTGTGGTTGTAACTAATCAGGATAAATAAAACATGAAAAAAATATATTTATCCATAGTTGGATTCTCAATATTATGCCGTTTAAATGCGGCAGCCCAGGTTGGTAACAATAGCCTGGCCGACAACAAGGCACCTTTTACTATATCAACTCCCGCGGCTATTGATACCAGTGGTTATAACCTAAGAAAGATACATCTGGATGAAGTAGACTTTGTAACCAGCTATTACAATCAAAACGGCGATCACTCGGCAGTTACCGGCGGCATCGGAACTGAAAAGGTTACCGATGTAGCCAATAGCCTGACCTTAAATTTGGTTTGGCTCAACAAATCGAATAACAAAAACACGCTGGCGGTTGGGCTTGGGTTTGATTATCATACCGCTGCTTCTCAGGCTTTCGTTTC
>JABDDX010000056.1:0-353 GCA_013287375.1 Bacteroidota bacterium
GTGTACTTTTTTTAGGAATAATTTCATTAGCCCCAAATGTAAATAAATAGTTAAGTGTTAGGTAAAGTTTGTGCTACCATTTTTGTATTAATAATGCTATAAACTTTAACACGCAGCACACCTGCGTTATCAGCAATTAAAGTAACAGTATCTACGCGCTTATACATATAAAACCGGATATACTTTCGATTGGTGCTTCATATAGGTAGGTGTGTGCCTTTTTAATAGTTTCATCTTTACCAAAAATATAAAAAATCCTTACTTTCGCCACATGGAAACAGTTGTAAGTGGTATCCGCTCGACGGGTAATCTGCATTTAGGTAATTATTACGGTGCTATTCAGAATTTTATAA
>JABDDX010000056.1:363-19996 GCA_013287375.1 Bacteroidota bacterium
ATTACGACCAGATTCCTGTATATCCATCAACTGACGATAGCGGCTGTTCAGGAAAAAAATCTGCATTTAGGTAATTATTACGGTGCTATTCAGAATTTTATAAAGATGCAGCATGAATTTAACTGCTATTTTTTTATTGCCGATCTGCACTCGTTAACCACACACCCCACTCCTGCCGACCTGCATAATAATGTTAAACAGGTTTTGGTTGAATACTTAGCAGCAGGCATCGACCCTGAAAAAGCTACCATTTATGTACAATCACATGTACCCGAAGTATCTGAGTTGTACCTGTATTTAAACATGAACGCCTATTTAGGCGAATTGGAACGCAGTACTTCATTTAAAGATAAGGTTCGTGCGCATCCTGATAACGTGAATGCGGGCCTGTTAACCTACCCGGTATTAATGGCTGCTGATATTTTGATCCACAGAGCCACTAAAGTACCCGTAGGTAAAGACCAGGAACAGCATCTGGAAATGGCGCGTACCTTCGGTAACCGCTTTAACCGATTATATAAAAATGAATATTTCCCGGAGCCATATGCTTTTAACTTTAGCAACAACCTGGTAAAAATACCGGGGCTGGACGGAAAAGGCAAGATGGGAAAATCGGAAGGTGAAGGTAATGCGGTATTTTTATCAGACACACCGGAAGCTATCCGCAAAAAAGTAATGCGTGCCGTTACCGATGGCGGCCCAACTACCGAAAACCAGGAAAAGCCGGTTGAGATACAAAACCTGTTCGATTTGATGACCGTGGTATCAACACCTGATACTTATGAGCATTTTGATAACCTTTACAATACATGTCAAATTCGTTACGGTGATTTGAAAAAACAATTAGCCGAAGATATGATTATAGCTACCGTATTAATGATATTGCCAATGATGAGGTTTATTTGCGCCAGGTTGCCCGCCATGGTGCTATAAAAGCCCGTGAAAGCGCGCAAAAAACAATTCGTGAAGTAAGAGAAATTATCGGTTTCAGAAGTTTTTAATTCAGCTCATAGTTGATAGTTCATAGTTCATGGTGTATATTAGTCGGAGTTATTTGTTAATAGCTTTCAGGAGCACTGTGTAGGTATTAACTATGAACTATGAACCATTAACTAAATACTAATGCACATTGCTATTGTAGGCAACATTGGAGCCGGAAAAACTACCCTCGCCGAACTGCTGGCCAAAAGCTATGGCTGGGACCCACTTTTTGAAGCCGTTGATAACAATCCTTATTTAGAGGATTTTTATAACGATATGAAACGCTGGAGTTTCAACCTGCAGATCTTTTTCCTGAACAGCCGCTATCGTCAGTTGATGGATATACAGGAATCTGGTCGTAATGTGATACAGGACAGGACTATTTATGAAGATGCCTTTATCTTTGCGGAGAACTTGCACGACATGGGCTTAATGACCACCCGTGATTATGAAAACTACCGTGCGATATTTGATAACATGACGGCGTCTGTGGGGATATTTAAGCTCAATTGTTGCCGGGATCAGGTATGATTTCGAATTTGAAGAACCTATTGACTGGTCGCGTACTTATATTATGTGCCCAAATCATACTTCCAACCTTGATATTACAGCAGTGAGCATCCTGACAAAAAACAATTTTTCTTTTATGGGGAAAGAGGAATTGTTGAATGGGTTTGTTACCGGATTATATTTTCGCACTGTCGATATACCGGTAAACAGAAAAAGTACGATTGCATCCTTTCGGGCTTATAAAAAAGCAGTAGAGCGTTTGGAAAATGGAATGAGTATGGTGGTATTCCCTGAAGGAACAATTTCCGGAAATTATCCACCCAGATTAGTAGAATTTAAAAATGGCCCGTTCCGTTTGGCTATTGAAATGCAAGTGCCCATAATTCCGGTAACTGCTTTGGATACCTGGAAAGTTTTATGGGATGATGGCCTTAAATATGGCAGTAAACCGGGCGTTTGTCATATATTTGTGCATAAGCCCATCGAAACGAAGGATATGACCGTTGATGACGCGGATGCGCTGCGCGATAAGGTTTATGCGATAATGGATCAAAAATTACAATCAGCATTATGATAATTGATAAGGAAACAGTTGAAAAAGTAGCCAATCTGGCTCGCCTTGAACTTGCAGAAGATGAAAAGGATGAGATGATAAAAGATATGAGCAAGATACTGGACTTTATGGCCAAGCTAAATGAAATTGATACCACGGGTGTTGAACCCCTGGTTTATATGACCGACGAAGTTAACGTTTTGCGTGAGGATATTATTAAACAAGAAATCACTACTGAAGAAGGTTTAAAAAACTCGCCTAAGCATACTGATGAATATTTTTTGGTAGCGAAGGTAATCGAGAAATAGCTAAAAGTTGAAAGTAATGCGATTTTATTTTACTTTAAACTTTTAACCTTAAACTTTCAACTACTCTGTAACAAAACTATCCCAACCTTAGTCCAACAAACAAAAACGCATGGAGCCATTAATTACCATTAAAGATATCGGACGAAAATATGTAATAGGCACTGAAATTATTCATGCGCTTAAATCAGTATCGTTAACGATAAATAAAGGTGAATTTGTGGCATTGATGGGGCCGTCTGGTTCAGGAAAATCAACTCTGATGAATATTTTGGGTTGTTTGGATACGCCAAGTAAAGGTGAATATATCCTTAACGGGATCAATGTGAGCCACATGACGGAGAATGATCTGGCTGAGGTGCGTAACTCTGAAATTGGTTTCGTATTCCAAACTTTCAATTTATTGCCACGTAATAGCGCCTTGGAAAATGTGGCCCTGCCACTGGTTTATGCGGGGATTGGTAGAGATGAAAGGCTCGCCCGGGCAAAACAATCATTAGAAAATGTTGGCCTTGGTAACCGTGTAACGCATAAACCTAATGAGCTTTCAGGCGGACAAAGGCAGCGTGTAGCTGTAGCAAGGGCTTTGATCAATAATCCATCCATTATATTGGCCGATGAGCCGACAGGTAACCTGGATACCAAAACATCTATAGAAATAATGGGGTTGATTGAGGATATTCATGATAAAGGCAATACTATTATCTTAGTAACGCACGAAGAGGATATTGCCCAGCATGCTCACCGCATTGTACGCATGCGCGATGGATTGGTGGAAAAAGATTACTTAAATACCGATATTCATAAGGTTGACAGAAGCACTATCAAAGTTTAAGGGCTTAACTCTGTCAGCATAAATTAGCGATTCGCTCAATAAATTCTGCCAGGTGCATAGATTTCTCCGGCGAAAGGGTGTTACGGTTTCCGATAAGTAATGAATGTTCATTTATCTCGATCACAAAGTTATCTGATCTGATATCCATAACCGCGTTCCTGAAATTGCGGTTAATCCCGATAACAGCTTTCTGATGATCGTTCGCTAACACATAAAAAGTATCACTAAAGGCTTTATCTTCTGCAAAATCTATCTCAACAGGGTGAACCAACTCTGCTATTTTATCTGTTAATGTTTCCCGGCGAATCAACACCCGGCCAAAATCTTGTTTTAAATAAGAGATGGCCCAGGTTTGGTAATCCTGATGATGAGCATAGCCTGACTTACCGCCCATTGTTTTGTAACGTACCTCTACAAACAATATATAACAATCATTTTTGGCTCGCTTAATTACAAACGAACCCCTGATTTTGGTGTCTGTATAAAATTTAAACGATTCAAACCCATCTAAATTGAAATTGATATTACCCGTTGGTTGAATATCGAATTTCTCCTTAAGCACATTATAAGTTTGATAAAAATCATCAAACTGGTTTATTGTAAGGCCTGCAGTATCAAAAGGTACAAAATCCATTATAAGGACTTAACTCTCATTATGATACAATTCACCAGCCTTATCTGCCGATAGCTTAATACCCTTAATCATAGCCGAACTAAAACCGTTATGTTCCATCTCATTTAAGCCGGCAATGGTACAACCGCTTGGCGAAGTTACTTTATCAATTTCTTGCTCTGGGTGTGAAGATAACTGTAAAATTAAATCAGCGGCTCCTTTGGCGGTTTGCGCAGCCATTTTAAGCGCGTCAGCAGAGTGGAAGCCAATTTCAGTGCCGCCCTGCGAAGCTGCTCTGATCGACCTTAAGAAGAACGCGATACCGCAGGCACAAAGTGCAGTAGCTGATGTCATCAACTCTTCGTTTATCTGGATGCTTACACCAACGGTATCAAATAATGATTTTACCAGGTTAATGTTTTTGGTGGTGCCGTTATCGGTAGCAATACAGGTCATGGAGTGGCCGATAGCAATAGCAGTATTAGGCATTGCACGGATAACCTGAACATTAATATCCAATTGCTTACGTATATCGGCACAGGTAACGCCGGATATAACAGAAACCAGCAGCTGTTTTTCAGATTTTATGGCCGGTTTAATTTCGTCAAGTAGTTTATTTAACTGCTGTGGCAATACAGCCAATACAACAATATCAGCACGTTTAACAGCTTTGATGTTGTTATCGGTGACGTAATAACCCTCGTCTGCCAATGCGTCCAGTGTTGAAATATTCCTACGGGTAAGCATAATTTGCTGCGGTTTGCATATCCCCCCCTTTACCAATCCTTTAGCTAATGATAAGCCAATGTTTCCGCTGCCAATTATGGCAATATTTTGTTGTGAATTCATGCGCTTTTACTTAAACGAGTTCCAAATGAGCTATTCTGTTTTAACTTACCGAGGTCGGCTGCGTGGCCAATAATTACCGCTTTTACGCCACAATTAATAGCAGTAAATGCATTATCAAGCTTAGGCAGCATCCCGCTGTGTATTATTTGCTGTTGTTTTAATTCTTCGTAATGTGTAAGGTCAATTTCTTTTATTAATGATTCTTCATCATCAATATCTTTTAATACACCTTTTTTCTCAAAACAATATATTAAAGTGGTTTCATATAAATCAGCCAATGAAACCGCCAGCGCCGATGCAATAGTATCGGCATTGGTGTTTAATAATTGTCCTTCTCCATCGTGTGTCAGTGCGCAAAAAACGGGGGTGAACCCGGCATCCATTAATTTTTTTATGTTTTCAGGATCGATTGACTTCTCGTCAATATCACCTACAAAGCCATAATCAATAGTTTTTACCGGTCGTTTTTTTGCACGTATAAAATTACCGTCGGCTCCTGTAAGGCCAATGGCGTTATTGCCAAACCGTTGCAGTTGGGCAATAATATTTTTATTAATGAGGCCACCATAAACCATGGTAACTATGCGCAATGTTTCAATATCGGTAATTCGCCTGCCATCAACCATCTTTGCTTCGATGCCTAATGTTTCAGAAAGCTGGGTGGCCACCTTTCCGCCGCCATGTACCAATATTTTATATCCTTCCAGTTCTGTAAAATCCTTCAAAAAATTGTGTAGATTTTCTGAATTATCTATAACGTTCCCGCCAATTTTTATAATATGTAGAGCGTTTCTTTTTTTGTTCTTATCCATAAGTTTAGTAAATACCTTTACGAAAGTAGAAGTACTTTAACTATCATTTCGCTAAAAAATCATTAATAACTTTAAAATCCTTTTCAGGTTCTTCTACCTGCGGATTATGCCCCGAGTGTTCAAACATTACAAACTCTGCCTGTGGGCAATACTCTTTAAATTTAATGGCCATCCAGGGCACAGCAACACGATCATAGCGCCCCGTTTCAATTAATACCGGCATCTTTAAATCCTTAAGCTGCTTGCGATAATCAAATGTGCCGATGTCGTTTCCAACTATAAAATCACCATCCTTACCTACCATTTGGTAGTAAAGTTTCGTATTCATCGGGTTAGGATAGGGTTTATAATCGGCTTTGGCCCCACCTTCAAAATTTGACGGGTTGTAGGCATACAAAAAGCCATATGGCACTCTGCCATAAATTTCCTGATGTATAGCATCACTTGAAACCGCGCCTGCATTACGTATGGCCATCAACTGATCCCATATCTCCGGGTAGTTCGTTTTGATCTCCCTGTTGCTATTGTCATCGTTCTCCTGCCACATTACAAAACTGTGGAACGTATCAGCTAAAATTAAATGACTTAAATGGCCGGGGTATTTTAATGCATATCCCTGGGCAACTACACCGCCGTAGGAATGACCCAATACGGTTATTTTATCCAGTTTTAAGGCAATTCGTAAACCTTCAATATCCTCTATATCACGAGCAAGTGTGTATTCGCTAACCTTTTTTGCGGTATCAGATTTTCCTCTGCCAAAGGCATCAAAATAAATTAGCTGATGATGATTTTCAGCAAGTGGATCAAAAGCTCTATACCCTAAATGATTTCCTCCTGGTCCGCCGGGAATAAAAATGATCGGATCGCCCTCACCAACAATTACCACCCAAAGCTTAGCACCATTTACGGTTATGTATTTACCGTCGGTCCAGCTGTCAACCTTTTTTACTTGCGCCTGTGAAACAAATATAAATAAGGCGAAACAAATAAAAAGGGTTATTTTTTTCATTTTTTAACACTTGTGGGTTAAAAATAGTAATTTTTGATTGCTTATTAATAAAAAATATTCATTTAATATCTTTTTTTGATAAAAGACTACCCCAAAATGGTATGCTCTTTGAGATTTGTCATTTAAAACTAATAAAAATGGGGATAAATAGAATGTATACCCCTAAGCTTCGTATTATTTTACCACAAAATGATGTGGTGATAGGGTGAATTGGTGCAAACTAATATTATCACCTCGTCAAACTCATTTGTCTATCAGAGGGGACTGGAAGCTTGCTGATTTTATGTTTTTAAGGATCGGCATAGCATAAATAACATCCGTATTACATTATTTCAAAACACAAATGGTAGCTTTATTGCTTATACTACAATATGGATACACCAAATAAAAGCGTACCTCGCGTTGTTATAATCGGCGGGGGATTTGGAGGAATACAATTAGCTAAGCACCTTAAGAACGCACCTGTAAAGGTGATGATGCTTGACAGACATAATTATCATACCTTTCAACCTTTACTTTACCAGGTAGCAATGGGAGCCATTCCTGCTGATTCAATAGGCTTTCCTATTCGCAGGATATTCACTAAACAAGATAATTTCAGGTTTTTCCTGACTGATGTTAAAAAAATCAATCCGGAGAGCAATACCGTGAGTACCGATATTGGCGATATAAGCTATGATTACTTAGTAGTAGCCACAGGATCAAACACCAATTTTTTCGGTAACAAGGAGATAGAGCATTTTGCTATGCCGATGAAGAATATCCCGGAGGCATTGAACCTTAGGAGCCTGATCCTGCAAAATCTGGAAAAAGCATTAGTAACCAAGACATACAACGAAAGAGAAGCCTTAATGACCTTTGTGGTGGTTGGCGGCGGGCCTACCGGTGTTGAATTATCAGGAGCATTAGCCGAAATGAGGCAATTGATCCTGGTAAAAGATTATCATGGCCTAAAAAAACAGCATATGAAAGTGTATTTGGTGGAGGGCAAAGACAGACTGCTGGCTGCTATGACACCAAAAGCATCTCAAAAAGCAAAAGAGTTTTTAGCGAAAGGCGAGGTAACCATTTACAATAATGTGCATGTACAAAGTTATGATGGTTATGAACTTAAAATTGATGATGGTAAAGTAATCCATACCCGGAATGTGTTTTGGGCAGCCGGCGTAAAAGGTGAGTTAATTGATGGAATACCGGAGGATACTATTACCAGGGGTAGCCGCATATTAACCGACGAAATTAGTCGGGTAAATGGCTATGAAAATGTTTTCGCGATAGGGGATGTGGCAGCTATGATCACCAGCGATATGCCCAACGGACTTCCTGGTGTGGCACCGGCAGCTATGCAGCAGGGACAACATCTTGCAAAAAATATTGTTCATATGATTAAAGGCGAACCTACCGTCCCCTTTAAATACCTTGATAAAGGGTCGTTAGCAACTATTGGCCGCAATAAGGCAGTGGCAGATTTGGGCATATTTCATTTTCAGGGATTTTTTGCCTGGTTATTGTGGGGCTTTGTGCATATACTAACGCTTGCCGGTTTTAGTAATAAGCTAAGCGTATTTTTAACCTGGTTCCTTAATTATTTTAATAGAAACAGTGACAATAGGTTGGTAGTAAGATACTTTAATACCGAAACTATGATGACGGAGCCTGTAGCTAAATAACAATATACTTTTGCCGGAGCGGCTTTTAATTCAACTGGTATGGATCTGTTTATAATTATTGCTCTTCTTGTAATTGTTAGTGCTGTTTACTCTTATGTAAACGCCCGCTTTGTTAAATTGCCGGGTACCATAGGTATTATTACCATAGCGGTAATTGCATCTATTATAACATTAATCGTAGATAAATCCGACCCTTATTTTGCGCGATACTTAACATTGCTGGCAAAAAATATCGATTTCTCTAAAGTTGTGCTCGATATTATGCTGGGTTTCCTGCTATTTGCAGGCGCACTTAATGTAGACACGAAGAAGCTGCGACGGGAAATGGCCCCTGTTATGATATTAAGTACCGTTGGTGTTATTATATCAACAGCCGTTTTCGGTTTATTATTTCACTATGTAGGTTTGTTATTTAATATTCATGTCGACCTTGTTTATTGCTTTCTATTTGGCGCATTAATATCACCTACGGATCCGGTTGCTGTGGGTGCTGTTATCAAAGGCTCGAAGCTTCCATCGCATTTAGAGATGATTATTACCGGCGAGTCTTTGTTTAATGATGGAGTAGGGTTGGTGCTGTTTATCACTATTCTTGAAATCACTAGAACCGGCACTAATAATATAGATTTTGCCAAAACGGCTATCTTATTTGTAAGGGAAGTTTTTGGCGGTATAGCTTTAGGGGTATTTATGGGGTTTTTTGCATACCGGTTAATGCGTTCCATTAGTGATTTTCAAACCATTGTATTGGTTTCCCTGGCTTTGGTAATGAGTATTTCCTTAATATGTATTTACGCGGGTTTATCAATTCCCCTGGCTGTGGTAGCCGCGGGACTGTTTATGGGCAATCGATCCATCAACTCTGATGATAAAGAACAGTCCAATGAAGCACTGGGGAAATTCTGGAAGCTGGTTGATGAAATGTTAAATACTATATTGTTTGTTATGCTGGGTTTGCAAATGATAAATCTTTCCTTTATTACCAACTATTTTATCACAGGCGGTATAGTTATTGTATTAATGCTTATAGCCCGGTGGGTCAGCATCGCTTTACCTGTTACTTTCCTAAGGCATTCACTGAAAATTAATTATGCAAATGTAAATATATTAACCTGGGCAGGTTTACGCGGAGGGATTTCTATAGCACTCGCATTATCCCTGCCGCATTCTATTTATAGGGAAATTATTTTAGCAGGCAGCTATTTTGTAGTGATATTTTCTATAGTGATACAAGGGCTCACCCTAAATAGAGTTATCAATTTCTCTTTTAGAAATAAACAAGCTGAAGCTTAATGCTTTTTTAACGAAGACATATATTTAGCGATTTCCCGCTCGCTTTCAGATGGGCTTTCGCTTAAGGAATGAATGATGTTTTCCTTTTCAACTTCGCTACGGTTTTGGCTAAGTTTACTTTTGGCTTGTAGGTCGGTCACAATTATCTCAAATCCAACAATGCCTTTTATCATTTTTGATTTGTAAACATCGGGCAGGCCTTGCCACTGGCTAAAATATCCAGCTTCATAATTCTTGATGGTACGTTCCAATAGGTCAAGATGCTCTTGCTCGCCATTCAGTAAACGTGTTTTCCCATAAGCATGCACCGCTATATAATTCCAGGTGGGGACTTCTGCCTCCTTCTCATAATTTTTAGGTGAGATGTAAGCATGAGGCTCGGTAAAAATGATAAGATTAGTATTCCCATTCACATCCAATGCCTGCGGATTCGCCTTTGCAAAATGCGAGGAGATAATTATTTGACCATCCTTTTCTTCTATCAAAAAAGGTAAATGCGTAGCTACGGGTAAGTTATCTACTGATGTTATAATCGTACCAAAGCTATACTTCTGCATAAAGCTGATCACTTCTTGCTTATCCGGAAAAGTATTGAAGCCTGGTATATACATTGTTATAAACTCTCAAGCATTTGTTTTAGCACAGCCTGAGCAGCCCATACACGGTTCCCGGCTTCGTGCACTACAATTGATGACGGTCCGTCCAATATCTCGTCAGATAGTTCCAAATTGCGGCGTACAGGTAAGCAATGCATTACTTTAGCGTGATTGGTAACCTTCAATTTCTCGTTGGTTAACATCCAATCTTCGTTACCCGGCAATATCTTACCATAAGGCTCAAAAGCCGACCAGTTTTTTACGTAGATAAAATCAGCATCAGCCAAAGCTTCATCCTGATTATGGGTGATGGTTGCACCATCAGTGAAATCAGTACTTAGTTCGTACCCTTTAGGATGAGCAATTGTAAAATCAACATCAGCCTTACACATCCATTCTGCAAATGAATTTGGTACAGCTTGTGGCAATGGTTTTATATGCGGTGCCCAAGTTAAAACTACTTTTGGGCGGGCTTTTGTTTTTAATTCAGTAATCGTAACCAAATCAGCTAAACTTTGTAAGGGGTGGCGGGTTGCAGATTCTAAACTAACAACAGGTACACCACAATACTTTACAAACTTGTTAAATATCTCCTCATTATAATCCTCATCACGGTTCTTTAAACCCGGGAAGGAGCGAACCCCAATAATATCAACATATTGGCCTAATACAGCCGCTGCTTCACGGATATGCTCTACGGTAGAACCATTCATCACTACGCCGTCTTGTAGCTCTAAAGCCCAGCCTTCTTTATCCATATTAAGCACCATTACATTCATGCCTAAATTTAAGGCAGCTTTTTGGGTGCTCATACGTGTACGCAGGCTTGGGTTTAAAAAAACAAGTCCTAAGGTTTTGTTTTTACCTAAATGCTGTTGTGCGTATGGGTTTTGCTTTAATTGCAAAGCCTCGGCTGCAAGTGCATTAATATCAGTTACATCGTGTACAGAAGTGAAAAGTTTCATAGGCTAATGGCCTTCTTCATTTACGAAGAAGGGACTAATTGTTGATTTAATACAGTTGTAAATGCTTCTAAAAATCTATCTGCGTGCGCTTTAGTTAAATTAAGCGCCGGTAAAAGCCTGATCACGTTAGGTTTGGCTTCGCCTGTAAATATGTGATGTTTAAAAAGTAAGTCCTTTTTCACGTTGGCTAATTCAGCAGGTAATTCAATGCCAATCATCAAACCACGGCCACGTACTTCTTTAATCTGTTTAAATTTCTTCAGCTCGCTTATTAAGTAAGTACCTATATCGGCTGCATTTTGCATCAGGTTATTTTGCTCTATTTCTTCCAGCACCGCTAACCCAGCTGCACAAGCTAAGTGGTTGCCACCAAATGTGGTACCCAGCATACCATAAGCAGGCTGGATTTTTGGAGATATGATAATACCACCTACAGGGAAACCATTGCCCATTCCCTTTGCCATGCTGTATATATCAGCATTAACCCCTGCAAAATCATGCGAGAAGAATTTACCGGTACGGCCGTATCCGCATTGTACAGAATCTGCTATAAATACCGCGTTGTGCTGATCGCATAGCGTGCGTATCTTTCTTAAAAAACTTTCGCTTGCTACCTGTATGCCACCAACCCCTTGTATACCTTCAATAATTACTGATGAAATCTCATTGGTAGCAAATGCCTGTTCTAGGGCAGCTTCGTCCTGCCATGGTACAAAAATTACATTGTCAGTTTCATTAACAGGTGCTACAATTTTAGGATTATCAGTAACTGCAACGGCCAATGAAGTACGACCATGAAATGCGTTTTTAAAAGCGATAACCTTCTTTTTGCCATTGTAAAAAGATGCAAGCTTCAACGCATTTTCATTAGCTTCTGCACCTGAATTACAAAGAAATAATTGGTAATCTTCCTTACCTGAAACTTTACCCAGTTTTTCAGCCAGTTCCTTCTGCAAAGGAATCTCGATAGAGTTTGAGTAGAAACCTATTTGATGTAACTGATCCTCCAATCGCTTAACGTATCGTGGGTTAGTATGCCCGATAGAAATTACAGCGTGACCGCCATAAAGATCAAGATACTCTGTGCCTTTGTCGTCATAAACAAGGCTACCAACACCTTTTACAATGTTAATTGGATTGATGGGATAAACGTCGAATAGCTTCATTTTAGTTGAAAGTTAAAAGTTTAAAGTGAAAAGTACTGCTCATGATTTTTTAATTTCTCACTTTTTTAATTAACGAGATTAGCATTGCTTTGATCTCATTAATGTTTTGTGTATGCGTATTATATTGTTCAAGATTAAGAAACCCCAAATCTTTTGATAGTAAAATAAGATATTCAACTTCGTGCGAAGAGCCTAAAGCGTTTTGTAAATAACTTGCAAAGTCTTTTTGTGTAAATCTGCCAGCTCCTTCTGCAATGTTTGCAGGAATCGAAGTCGACGCTCTCTTAAGTTGACTTACTAGATTATATGTCTCTTCTTTAGGAAATTCTGACATTGATTTGTAAATGCTTAATGCAAGATCATGTGATCTTTTCCAAACAATTAATTCTTTATAATCTTGCAATTTCTTACTTTCAACTTCACACCTTCAACTTTTAACTACTTTAAAAACCTGTAGCTTTTAACTTTAGTCCCGCAGTTTCATCAAGCCCAAACAGCAAATTCATGTTTTGAACAGCCTGACCTGATGCGCCCTTGGTTAAATTATCAATTATGCATGTGATCAATAGTTTTTTACCGTGCTTTTGTATTTGTATAAAGCACTTGTTGGTATTTACTATTTGTTTAAGATCGATATTACGTTTTGTTACATGTGTAAACGGATGACCTGCATAATAATCTTCGTAAAGCTTGAATGCTTCATTATCACTTAATTCAGTATCTAAATATATTGATGCGATAATACCACGGGTGTAATCACCACGATAAGGCACAAAATTTAACGTCTGTCCAAAATCAGGTTGTAATTGATTTAACGACTGCCCAATCTCGCCCAAATGCTGATGATCAAATGCTTTATAGATAGACAAATTATCATTTCTCCAGGTAAAATGCGTAGTAGCCGATGGGCTTTGTCCCGCACCGGTTGAACCTGTGGTAGCTGTGATATGAACTTCGCTGTTCAAATTATTGCTAGCCGCTAACGGAAGTAATCCCAACTGTAAACAAGTGGCAAAGCATCCTGGGTTAGCTATATTTTGAGCTGATTTTATTGCCTCACGTTGTAACTCAGGTAAACCATAAACAAAACTCTTGTTATTAATTTTCGCATTTTGGCTTAATCTGAAATCCTGGCTTAAATCAATGATTTTAATATTATCCGGGATGTCATTCTCTGCTAAAAACTTTTTCGCATCACCGTGGCCGACACATAAAAAAAGCACATCAATATCATGCGACAAATCGCCGCTGAATTTTAAATCAGTATCGCCGAACAAGTCGGTATGCACCTCGTAAATATAATTGCCGGCATTGCTTTTGCTGTTTACAAAGGCAATATCAACGTTTGGATGGTTCACTAATATCCGCAGCATTTCGCCGCCTGTATATCCAGCGCCCCCAATTATTCCGGCTTTAATTTTATTCAATGTTGATCCTGTCATTTTTTGTTGAAGGTGTTGAATATAAAATGAACTCTAAATCGCTATTTTCTTTATTGCTGATGAAATGCTTTTGACCTGGTTTTATTTCAATGCCCTGTTCCGGTTTTAAAACGCTTTCAACGCCATCAATGGTAAAAGTTGCCTTTCCTTTCAGGATAAAAAATACCTGGGAAGCTTTTTCATGATAATGCAGTTGTTCAGCAGTGTCAGGTGGCATCAACTCTTGTTTTACCGATAGAATGTCCGTGTCAATAAAGTTCCATCCATAACAATCATCACCCCATTTATAATGGCTCAAGCATTCACTTTTCGAAAAGGCACCCCCTCCGCCCCCTGAAGGGGGAACTTCGCCGGATGTATTGTTTATGGTGCTCATATTAATTTTTTGAAGCATTAATTGCTCCCCCTTCAGGGGGCTGGGGGGTATTTACTTTATGATAGATCATCACCTGGTTACCGAATATTTTCGAGAAACCTTTCACGTCTTCGCCACTCCATGCGTTGTTCATCTCGCCATAGCTGCCAAATTTGTTCGACATTAAATCATGTGCTGATTCAATACCAACAACCTGGAACCTGTATGGATATAATTTAACAAATACTTTACCGCTAACATATTGCTGTGTATCATTTAAAAATGCCTCTATGTTACGCATAATTGGATCATGAAATTGTCCCTCATGTAACCAGTTGCCATAGAATGAAGATAACTGATCTTTCCATGATAACTGCCATTTAGTTAACACATGTTTCTCTAAAGTATGATGCGCCTTGATTATTACCATTGGTGCGGCTGCTTCAAAACCAACACGGCCCTTAATGCCGATAATAGTATCACCCACATGTATATCACGACCGATGCCATAAGGCTGCGCGATAGCTTGCAAAGCTTGAATAGCTTTTGTTGGATGATCGTATTTTTTGCCATCGATAGCAATTAATTCACCTTGCTCAAATTCCAATTCTATATCACGTGGCTCGGTTTCACTCACTTGTGTTGGCCATGCTTCTTCAGGTAAACCTAAGTTTGAAGTTAAAGTTTCCTTACCGCCAACTGATGTACCCCAAATGCCTTTGTTAATTGAATATTTGTTTTTCTCGAAGTTCATTTCAACACCATGATCCTTCAGGTATTGGATTTCCGCTTCGCGACTCAACTTCAAATCACGAATAGGGGTGATGATCTGAACATCCGGTATCAGAATGTTAAATATCATATCAAAACGCACCTGGTCATTACCCGCACCGGTACTGCCGTGGGCAACAGCCTCAGCGCCGATCTCTTTGGCGTAATTAGCAATAGCTGTAGCCTGGCTCACACGCTCTGCACTGACCGAAAGTGGGTAAGTATTGTTTTTTAATACGTTACCGTATATCAGGTATTTAACGCAGGTATCGTAAAAGTTTTTAGTTTCATCAACTACATGGTGCGATGTTACACCCATTTTATAGGCGCGTTCTTCAACACCTTTTAGTTCCTCTTCGCTAAAGCCACCGGTATTTACAATAACCGAGTGTACTTCATAACCTAAATCCTGAGTTAAATATATGCAGCAAAATGAGGTATCTAAACCGCCGCTGTAAGCTAATACTACTTTTTTCTTCATTGGGTGAATATGTTGTGAAACGTGTTATTATTCGTGATTAATTGTTTTTTTAATGGCGTTCTCAATCCGCTCAAGCAAGGTAGCCTTATGCGTTAGCTTCTTAATCTTATCCTCAATCTCTTTTTGTTTTTCGGCAGGATCAAAAAGCATGGCGGTGCACATGCAATTTTTGCGCTCTTTGCTGGTTAAAATATCATAGTTAACACAGCTTTTGCATCCTTTCCAAAAATCCTCGTCCTGGGTAAGTTCTGAATAGGTAACCGGGCCGTAACCAAGCTCGTTATTGATCTTCATTACCGCCAATCCGGTTGTTAAGCCAAACAGTTTGGCTTCGGGATATTTGGTGCGTGATAGCTCGAATATTTTATGTTTGATAGCCTTCGCCAAGCCAACTTTTCTAAACTGCGGATTAACGATCAATCCGGAGTTTGCCACGAAATCACCGTGACTCCAGGTTTCAATGTAACAAAAACCTGCCCAGGTGCCTTCCTTGTGTAGTGCAATTACCGCTTTGCCTTCCAGCATCTTATCCGCGACATATTCTGGCGAGCGTTGTGCAATACCTGTGCCGCGCGCTTTTGCCGATTCAGCCATCTCATCGCAAATTTGCTGGGCGTAATCAACGTGTTGTGCAGTAGCAACCAGTATGTCAAAATCTTGTATAGTCATTATAGTAAAAAGATTACCGTAAAATTATTGGCCATGAAGCCGTAATTATTAAATGGTTTTTGGAGGAAGAAGTTTAATTTAAACTTCATTTGGGTTGTTTAGAAATGTAAATTAAACCCTGGGCATAAATAGCCTTCGTCGTGATGGAGAAACGAAAGTGGTACACAAAGCAGCGGCAACCGGAGCAAATTTTGCTTTGGTTACTAACTTATTTATGCTTTGGTGGATCATTTTTTATGCTTTTTTAATTTACTGCAAAAGTTTACATTAATTTTTATTTATGCAAGTAAAAAATGCTTTTAAATCATTTAAACCCTATTTTATTACAAGTGAGTGTTAAAAATGATATTTTGTGTAATGAATACACTAAAATATAAGTCTATCGCAGCCTTTTACGCACAATATCATCAATGATCATATCAGCATGAATACGGGAGTTTTCAATAAACCACAAATGGGTATCTAAGCCACCTACAACCACACCAGCCAGGTACATCCCGGGCATATTGGTTTCCATGGTATCCGGATTGTATTGTGGGATATACTTATCCTCAGATAAGTTAATACCCATCTTTTTCAGAAAGGTAAAATTAGGCTTATATCCCGTCATCGCCATTACAAAATCGTTAGGAATGGTAATGGTGCCCTCGGGTGTCTCAATATCAACTTCGTATTCGCGTATAGCTTTCAGATTTGAGCTAAAATAGGCTTTAATACTGCCTTCTTTTATTCGGTTGATAATGTCCGGCCTTACCCAATATTTAACACGGCTGCTAATTTCATCACCACGGACAACTAATGTAACATCCGACCCTTTACGGTAAGTTTCTAATGCCACATCAATAGCCGAGTTACTTGAGCCCACCACAACCACTTTTTGCATGGCGTAATAATGCGGATCAAGATAATAGTGTTTTACTTTGGGCAGATCTTCACCCGGGATATTCAAATTAACCGATATATCATAAAACCCGGTTGATAGTATCACATTTTTAGCGTGATACGTTCCTTTTGCAGAAGTGATGGTATACCCATTATCATCCTTAATAATATTGGTAACCTCTTCAAATAGATTAATTGGTAAATGCCTTGATGTTGCTACGCGGCGGTAATATTCCAAAGCCTCAGCACGTACCGGTTTGTTATTGATGGTTACAAAAGGTATTCCGCCAATTTCCAGTTTCTCCGATGTAGAGAAAAAAGTCATGGTTGATGGATAATTATATAACGAATTAACCAGACAGCCTTTTTCAACAATCAAGAAGCTTAAACCGGCCCGCTGTGCCGCCAATCCGCAAGCCAATCCAATGGGGCCACCACCTATTATGAGTATATCGAGCATGTATTATATCTTTATTTCACCTCTTGTCATTCTGAGCGTAGCGAAGAATCTGTATAGCGTAAACCAACTTACAGATTCTTCGCTACGCTCAGAATGACAAGGAAGCTTATTATATTATTATTTTATTCCCAATGATTTCAAGAATGCTGCCGAATTTGGCTCTCTTTCTAAAAAGAGCCTTAACATAGCCATTTCATCTTCCTGGGCACCTTCCTGCAAAATTTCTTTGCGGTACCTTACACCTGTTGCCTGATCAAGTACACCATGTTTCTCAAATATCGAGAAAATATCCTGCGCATATACCTTAGACCATAAATAGCCATAATAGTTTGCGCCATAGCTGTTCAAATGCGTAAACCCGCAGATAAAGTGACTGCCTTCCGGGTAAGGTGTTTGGTTTAAGGTCCACAGGTCTTTTTCTACATGATCAATTCCCTGGTCTTTTATGCTGTTGTAGCGATCTTCATAAGTAAAATCTAATTTTGCCAATGATACCTGCCTGATGTATTGGATAGAAACGCCGGCATTTTGAGCCGCCTTCATTTTATCGAACAGCGATTTCGGCATAACTGCACCTGTTTTATAGTTTTTAGCGAAAAGCTTCAGGCAATCATAGTTCCAGCAAAAGTTCTCCAAGAATTGAGATGGCGCTTCAACAAAATCACCCTTTACCGCAAATGCATATTGTGAGCTTATTGTCGGGTGGCAAAGCAGGAAATGTATCAGGTGACCAAACTCATGGAACATAGTGATCACATCTTCATGCTCCAACAGTGATGGCTCTGTTGCTGTGCCTTCGGGGAAGTTGCATATTAAGGTACCTACAGGTAAAACTTCCTTACCATTCGCTATGCGATATTGCGCGATAGGTGAGGTTTCAAAGTGAGTGTACTTATTAGGGCGGGGATAAAGATCAAGAAAGAATGTCCCCATCTTTTTGCCGTCCATATACAGTTCGTATGATCTTACTTTGTCGTTCCAAACCGGTATGCCATGTGTTTCGTGTATGCTGATGTTGAACAGTTTTTGATATACGGTGAACATACCCTGTATGGTATTATTCATTTCGAAGTACTGTTTTACTTCATCGGTGTTCAGCTTATATTTATTGTCCAATAATTTCTTGCTGTAAAAAGCAATATCCCAAGGCTGTATGGTAGCAGGTTCATTTGGATTTTGTGCTTGTTTAATTTCTTTCAATTCAGCAAGTTCAGGGCCTACATGCGGCGTTAATTTTGCCTGCAAATCATCAAGAAAGGCCCATACCGTACTTGGTTTGCCAGCCATTTTTGTAACTAAAGCATACTCTGCATAAGTTTTATACCCCAGCTCATCAGCTAGTTTCTGGCGATAATGAAACAAGCTGTCCAACGCTGTCATATTTGCAGGATAAGCACGGTTTTGATATTTTAAATACATGGTGTGGCGTGTGCTGCCCAAATTTGCCGATTGCATAATATTTATATAATTAGGGCCATTAACCCTAACCATATATTTATCATTCGCTCTTTTCCACGGGGCTGTTATTTGCTCCGGCAGGCCATCAAGCTCTGCATGCGAAAATACTACACTGTCTTTAAACTCAGCCAAATTTTTATCAAACTGATTGCCAAAGTCTATTATTTTATCGTTTATAACCTTTAATCTTTTGCGACCATTGACATCCAGCTTCATTCCATTAATCTCGAAATCGATAAGGTTTTCGTGTATAAATTTCTTTTGCGTTGCCGATAGCTGTTTTCCGGCTGCCGATGATGCAAAGGATTTTAACGCTTTATATAAGGGCTCGTTTAAATATAGATCGCTGCCGTAGGATGATAGTTTTTCCATCTGATCATTAGCTTCGTTACGGGTAGCATCATCCTGATAGGTGGATGCTATAACACTTAGCTTGGCACCAAGATCAGACAAATCATAATTCAATTCATCAAAGCCCATTAATGTATTGGCGACAGTTTTTTTACCTGCCGGGATAGCCACCAGTTTATGGATGCGATAATCAGAAACCTTGATGATAGTTTCCGTTGCTTCTTTAATAGCTGCTGCATTTACCTTGTTAAAAGCGATGGGGCTGTTTGAATGAATTAGCAAGGGATTAGTTTGCATGGCGCTTTGCGCGATGACGGTACAGGGAAACAGCAATAATAAAGTGCTGATTTTCTTGAAAATGTGCATAATGATCCAGTTTAATGATTGCACAGCGAATATAAAGTTTTTGCTAAGAATGGGAGAGTAGGGTGTAGATATTTATTCGGCAGAATTATAGTGGAATAGGAGAGGAAACAAAAATGGGATAAGCTACTTTTATCGCGCCGCTCAACTCTCTACCCTTGCTGCGTTCCCACCCTGGGGGAGTTCAAGAGGAGCTGGCCGTAAAAGACTTATCCCGCCGCAAATATAGAAAAAGCGTTTG
>JABDDX010000057.1:0-2184 GCA_013287375.1 Bacteroidota bacterium
TTTCGGTTCATTAACCATATTGTTTGTTTTGCTGGCTGTAAGCGATGGCACAGGTAATAAAGGATTAGGACAAATTGCAGGTTACGAAGGTATTATTTGTGGCTTATCGGCAATATATACAGGAATAGCTAACTTATTGAATGAGGTTTATGGAAAAACTGTATTACCAATTGGCTCGGTATCGTAATTTGGTTAGATTTGCGTATTGAAAGATTATAAAAAATATTACGTTCTTCCGGCCACGCCAGAGGAAATTTATACCGCTTTAACGAATCCATTAACCATTGAGTTATGGACAGGGGAAACGGCTGTTATGTCGACCGAAATTGGCTCTGAATTTTCTATGTGGGATGGCAGTATTGTTGGCAAGAACCTGGAATTTGAAGAGAACAAAAAAATTGTACAGCAATGGTATTTTGACGGGCAGGAAGCGGAGTCTATTGTTACCATTAAACTTCATGCAGATAAAAATGGCACTTCGGCTGAATTAAGGCATACCAATATTCCGGATAGCGATTATGAAGATATGACCGAAGGCTGGAACGATGCTTATTTCGGTTCGCTTTTCGAGTTCTTCAGTTTATAAAATAATAAAACTATTGTCATTGCTGTACCGAAGCAATCGCGAACTATGCATATTCGTTTTGCTTATGTGCGATTGCTTCGTTCTCCGCAATGACATTTTGGTCTTTAGTAACTAAAATTACATCCTTTCAGGAACTTCTATTCCTAATAAAGCCATTCCTTTACTGATAACTTTTGCTGATGCTGATGAAAGCTGCAACCTGAATATTTTCAGCAGATCATCTTCAGCCTGAAGGATAGATTTTTCGTGATAAAATTTATTGTAAGTTTTGGCCAGCTCATAAATGTAGTTGGCTATCAGCGCCGGGTTGTGGCTGCTTGCCGCTTCGCTTACTATTGCAGGATATTGGGTTAATACTACAATAAGGTCACGCTCTACGGCATCTAATGCAGTTATATTTATTTGACCGGCAAAATCAACTTCTGCCCTGCTTAGTACTGACTTTATACGGGCATGGGTATATTGAATAAACGGACCTGTATGTCCCTGGAAATCTACCGATTCATTAGGATCAAATAATAAACGTTTTTTAGGATCGACCTTTAACAGGAAATATTTTAACGCACCCATACCAATGGTGTGGTATAAATGCAATTTTTCTTCTTCTGTGGAGTCATTGACTTTGCCTAAAGCTTCAGTTTGCTCTTTGGCAGTTTTCTCCATTTCGTCTATCAGGTCATCGGCATCTACAACCGTACCTTCACGGGATTTCATTTTGCCAGATGGCAGGTCGACCATGCCGTAGGATAAATGATATAAGCCTTTAGCCCAAGTTTTGCCGAGCTTTTGTAGAATCAGGAACAGCACTTTGAAGTGATAATCTTGCTCATTACCTACTACGTAGATAGATTCATCCACATCGAAATCATCATATTTAAGTTGCGCGGTGCCTAAATCCTGGGTGATATAAACTGAGGTACCATCCGAACGGCGCACTAACTTTTCATCAAGACCATCAGCGGTCAGATCTATCCAAACAGAACCATCCGGTTTTTCAAAGAATACACCTTTTGCAAGGCCATCTTCAACAATATCTTTACCTAACAAATAGGTATTGGATTCGTAGTAAAATTTATCAAACTCAACACCGAGTCTGTTGTACGTTTTGCCGAAGCCATCGTACACCCAGGTATTCATGGTTTTCCAAAGGTTGATCACTTCTTCGTCACCAGCTTCCCATTTCTGAAGCATTTCCTGGGCTGATTTAATCAGTGGCGCATTCTTTTTGGCTTCATCTTCTGTTTGACCTTCTGATTTTAAAAATTCAATCTCCTTTTTGTATTCTTTATCGAAGATCACATAGTATTTTCCAACTAAATGATCGCCTTTTTCGCCTGTCGATACAGGGGTTTCGCCATTACCATATAATTGCCATGCCAGCATGGATTTACAGATGTGGATCCCTCTATCATTCACCAAATTGGCTTTGATTACTTCATAACCAGCTGCACTTAATATTTGCGCCAGTGAAAAACCTAACAGGTTATTACGCACATGGCCTAAGTGCAATGGTTTGTTGGTGTTGGGTGATGAATACTCTACCATCACCTTTTTGCCATTAGGTTTAAATACGGCAAAACCTTCGGGTAGAATTTCTT
>JABDDX010000057.1:2194-2625 GCA_013287375.1 Bacteroidota bacterium
GCATTAGATGCCGTAGAGCGTGACCTTATTGTAGTATTAACCCAATATCCTGCAATAGTAAGCATCAGTTAAGGATATATTTAAAAAGCCTTTTACTGTATTAAATGCTGCTATCTGTGGCAAAGATTCCTTTAAATATTCGCCAATCTCTGCTCCTGTTTGTTCAGGCGATTTGCGAGAGAATTTAATAAACGGGAACGTAACAATAGTAACCTGCCCCTCAAACTCCTTGCGTGTTTCCTGCAGGTTAACACTATCGGCGGTAATATCAGTTTGGTACAGGTGTTTAACAGCTTTAAGTACAGCTTCAATAATAAAATCCATTTTGCAAAAATAACACGATTTATTGATTTGTTCGTGACAACACCAACAAAGGCAATAAAATAACT
Organism: Bacteroidota bacterium; assembly: GCA_013287375.1. GTDB lineage: Bacteria > Bacteroidota > Bacteroidia > Sphingobacteriales > Sphingobacteriaceae > Mucilaginibacter. The sequence continues at coordinate 2,584 of JABDDX010000057.1, forward strand.
CAAGTTGTTGGCGAGGACACTAACAACGGGTGGGTTGTTTAC
>JABDDX010000057.1:2635-19768 GCA_013287375.1 Bacteroidota bacterium
TGCGCGGTGTCACACGGCGCTTATGGGTGGATTGTGTCGGGGATATTCCAAATTTCGGGACTTTAATTTGAATAAGTGCTGACACTGTTTTGTCAGTAGGTAAGCGAATTAAATTTATATTAGCTTTGTGCAACTGGCCACCAACTTATGACACTAAAAAACAACGATTTTAAAATAGATGTAACTTCTGAGATAGGTACCCTGCGGACGCTGTTGATTCATAGTCCGGATAGCGGTTTGGGTAAAGTTGTGCCTTCCAAAGCACAGGATTGGCTTTTTGAGGACATTGTGCATTTAGATACCGTACGTAAAAATGAGTACGATTACTACGTAAAGCTGCTCATGTATTTCCTTGATCCTGATAAGATAAAGGGCAAGCTGAAGCAAATAGATTCTATTGAACATAAGCGTGCTTTTTTTAAGCCGGACAATAAAGATTTCCATGCATCGAGCAAAGTGGTAGAGATACAAACCCTGCTGGCTGATGTATTACAGGATACGGGCATCCGCACCAAATTGGTGGCATCCGTTTGCGCTATTGAAAGCTGCAATTATCGTTTGCAGGAGCAATTGATAGAGACTGACCCTATAGAGTTGGCCAAAATTCTAATCTCAGGATCATTAGCAAATGATGAGATGATATTTGCCCCTATCCCTAACCTGATATTCTCTCGTGATATTGGCATCGCTATTAATAATTTTATGCTGCTTAACCGCCCGGCAAAGAAAGCCAGGGCACGAGAAACGCTATTGTTAAGATATATATTTTTCAATCACCCATTATTTGCTGCTTACAAAAACAATGTACTGGAGATACCGGAGAGCATGCAACATTTTTTGCGCCCTGGTGAGGATAATACTGAGCGATCTACTCTCGAAGGTGGTGATGTGATGATGGTTAGTCCGCAGCATTTAATTATTGGATGCAGTGAGCGGACATCGCCAAACGGAGCAAATGAGGCTATCAAATTACTATTTGAACATAATGTGGTGGAGAAGGTAACCGTTGTAAAAATACCTCACAAACGCGATTACATGCACATTGACACCGTATTTACACAAGTAAAACGCAACGTATGGGTATTATTAGGTTCGTTAGCTATGGGCGAAAGTCCGATTGATGAGAAGGAACCTATAGCCTGGTTCGCGGATAAAAAATCGAAAGAGAAAACCGAGATCATCCAGTTTAGAAAAGGCAAGAAACCAAAGAAGTTTGAGTGTATTGAGGACCTGCTGACCAATATCAGTGAAAAAGACCTACAAAGTAAAGAACCGACCAGGTTTATTTATTCGGGCAATAATTCCTTTCCTTATGATGCCCGTGAACAATGGACGGATTCGTGTAACTTATTGGCGGTAAAAGAAGGCGTTGTTGTGGGTTATGATCGTAACGATAAAACCGTTGAAGCCTTTAAACAAAATGGATTTGAGGTGGTTAAAGTGAGTGAGTTGCTTGAGCAATTTGAAAATGGCGACATCGACCCACAAAAAATGAAAGATACGCTGATATTAATGCCATCGGCAGAGTTATCACGAGCTCGTGGTGGTTTTCATTGTATGAGCATGCCGATTTTGAGAGATCGTCTGAACCTTGATTTATAGGATTTATTGATTACCATGATATAATCTATCTGCAATTAATAAAGACCATGAACTATGAACCAATAAACTAATGAACCAACAGTCAACATCGCACCTGTTAATGATAAGGCCGGTTAATTTCGGTTATAATGAGGAAACTGCTGAGAGTAACGCTTTTCAGCATAAAGATAAAAACCAGCAAGAAGTACAGCAAAAGGCTTTACACGAGTTTAACAACTTTGTTGAAGTGTTGAGGCGGAATGGTATTGATGTTACTGTGGTTGATGATAATCCGCAACCTTATACGCCTGATTCTATATTTCCGAATAACTGGGTATCGTTTCATGCTGATGGCAATATATTCCTATACCCTATGCAGGCCGAAAACCGCAGGCTGGAGCGCAGGGAGGATATAATTTCCCGATTGGAGGATAATTTTAAGGTTCATCACATTGTTGACCTGAGCCGATACGAGGAAGAAAATAAATTTTTAGAGGGGACTGGCAGTATGGTGCTAGACCGGGAGCATAAAATAGCTTATGCCTGCTTATCGCCACGCACTGATAAAACTGTATTGGATATTTTTTGCGAACAATCCGGTTATACCTCAGTTTGTTTTGATGCGGCAGATGAATATGGCAAAGCTATCTATCATACCAACGTGTTGATGTGTGTGGGCAGCAAGTTCGCGGTTATTTGTTTGGATAGCATCCCTAACCCGCACGAACGGGTTGTAGTGATCGAATCCTTAAATTCAACTCAAAAAGAAATTATAGAAATTTCCTTTGAGCAAATGAATCAATTTGCAGGCAATATGCTGGAGGTAAAAAGCAAACATGGAGATACGTTGATCGTAATGTCGGAGAACGCATTTAGGGCACTTAACCATAAGCAAAAATCATCACTTGAAAAATATGGCAAATTGGTTTATGCCGATATACAAACCATTGAAAACAACGGTGGTGGCAGTGCAAGATGCATGATGGCGGAGGTGCATTTACCGTTTGCAAATTGATCTAATTTCACATCCAAAAAATAATTACACTACTACTATAAAAATTACATAAAATTCCCATTTAAAAATTACATTTTTGCCAAAATTTTAATAGATGCAGAGTTACCAGGAATTTCTTGATTTAAGTGTGGGTTTTCCGCAGGATGGTTTTGAGATCATCGATGATGAACTATACTTTCATGATCTTAATTTAATGGAGATGATTGAAACGTACGGCACTCCCCTGCGCTTCACTTATATTCCTATTATTTCTAAGAAAATACAGCAGGCCAAGTTGTTGTTTCAGCAGGCAATTATCAAAAATAATTACCGCGGGACTTATAAATACTGTTATTGTACCAAAAGCTCGCATTTTAAGCACGTAGTTGAAGAAGCGCTTAAAAACGAGATCCACCTGGAAACATCGTCGGCTTTTGATATGCCGATGATTGATGCTTTGGAGAAAAAAGGATCGGTTACTAAAGACATTACCGTAATTTGTAATGGATTTAAGACCTTCCAGTATAAAACTTACATTATTGATATGCTGCATGATGGTTTTAAAAACATCATCCCGGTATTAGATAATAAAGAAGAGTTTAACTTGTATGATGACGAGATTGAACTTGATGAGCCATGTAACCTGGGTATCCGTATAGCGGCAGAAGAGCAGCCGGATTCGCAGTTCTACACCTCGCGTTTAGGTATAAGGATGGAAGACATCATCGATTTTTATCATAATAAGATCGAGGATAACCCTAACTTTCAGGTTAAGCTGTTACATTTCTTCATTAACTCTGGAATATCTGACACTCCGTATTACTGGAACGAGTTGGAGAAATATGTAACGCTTTATTGCAAATTCAAAAAGATCAACCCGCATTTAGATACTTTGGATATTGGTGGCGGTATGCCGTTTAAAGATTCGCTGGTATTTGATTTTGATTACGAATACATGATCAATGAGATTGTGAGCCGTATCAAAGAGATCTGTGCTGATAATGATACTGTTGAACCGGATATTATTACCGAATTTGGTAAATACACCGTTGCCGAAGCATCAGGTATTTTATACAAGGTTTTAGGCCGCAAGCAACAAAATGACCGTGAGAAATGGTTAATGCTGGATGGTTCATTCATCACTAACCTACCAGATGTTTGGGCTTTGAACCAAAAATACATCCTGTTACCGATTAATAACTGGGATAGTGAGTATGAGCGTGTAAATATGGGTGGTATAACCTGCGATGGTCAGGATTACTACAACCAGGAGGCGCACATGAACAGCGTGTTTATGCCTAAGACGCGCAAGGTGCAATACGTAGGCTTTTTTAACACAGGAGCTTACCAGGAAGTTTTAAGCGGTTACGGAGGCATACATCACTGTCTGCTGCCATCGCCTAAGCATGTTATCATCCGCAGAAATAGGGATGAGACGTTTAACTTTGAGGTTTTTGGCGAGGAGCAGAATAGTAAACAGGTATTGAAGATACTGGGTTATACGACCTAATCATAATAACGATATATTTTGAGAGCTGCAATATTAAATATTGTGGCTCTTTTTGTTTGATAGAGAAGTCATGCTAAGTTTATTTCAGCATCTCACATGTGCTAAGTCACATTCACGCATACCCGTCCTGTCGGATGCCGAAACAAGTTCGGCATGACGATTGACTATAGATTTTTCAATTGCTGATACAGCTTTTCGGTGGGTAAGCCAACCACGTTGGTGTAGGAGCCATTGATCCTTTCGATGCCGATTAAGCCAATACCTTCCTGTATGCCGTATGAGCCGGCTTTGTCTAGTGGCATGTATTCATTTACATAACTGGTGATCTCATCATCCGTTAATTTACGGAAGAATACCTCTGATACATCAAAAAACTTATTGTACTGATGCTTGTGCAGTAAGCATACACCGGTAATAACCTTGTGAACTTTACCTGATAGCATTTTAAGCATTTCGATGGCATGTTCGGCGGTTTCGGGTTTGCCGAGTATCAGACCGTCAATACAAACGATGGTATCGGCAGTGAGCACCACCTCATCTCCTATGCTTTCATCAAATGCTTCAGCCTTTTTGGACGCGATATAAACCGCTATTTCTTCAGGTGATAGATCTTCGGGATAAGATTCATCTACTTCCTTTAGCACCACTCTAAAATCAACATCCATCAGTCTCAACAGTTCTTGTCGCCGGGGTGATTTAGATGCAAGGATAATCTTATGGTTCATAGTTTATAGATCATGGTTCATAGTAAAACAAAAATAAGCCATGATCTAGGAACCATCAACCATGAACTTAAAAAACTACCAGCTATAAGCCTGCTCGCTCATCCACTTGCCTTGTACCTTTAGTACTTTTTCAATCACATCGCGGGCACAGCCTTTACCACCGGGATAGGGCGATACATAATGGCTTACTGCTTTTATTTCTTCCACAGCATCGGCAGGACATACTGATAAACCAGCGAGTTTCATCGGTGCTAGATCTGGAATATCATCACCCATATACAACACATTAGATGCGTGGGTTATCTTTTCCTCTAAATAAATTTTAAATCGTTCTGCTTTGGTATGTGTCCCCATGTAAACATCGGTAACACCAAGACTATTCAACCTGTATACCGCGCCTTTAGATCGGCTACCGGATATGGCACAAACCTGGTAACCGCATTTTACGGCCAACTGTATGGCATAACCATCCTTAATGTTAAATGCGCGCGATTGTTCGCCGCTCTCATTTACAAAAACAGAGCCATCGGTTAATACGCCATCTACATCAAAAATAAATGTAGTTATATCGTGAAGCTTGCTTAAAAAGGATTCCATTAGAATTATTGGTTATCTCTCCATTCGTAAACCCAGGCAGATTGTATTTGCTCCAGATGTCCTTCGGTTGATTGCTCGCGTGTACCTGCAAAGTTAGGCAGCGTTAAAATCCACTCTAATAGATCGGTAAAACGGATGCGGTATATTTTTGATTCATCAAAATCATCGCCGAACTTTTCGTAAAGTTCAATAGCAATATCTTCATGATCGGCCCAGTGTATAGGTAAAGCAAATTTTTTGTCGTCAGTCATTGTTATGTTGATGAGTAGAATCTAAAATTATGTTATTAGTGGCCCATGAAGTCGGACTGGTCGGGTAAAGTTACTTCAATATCACCATCGATCACCACACATTGGCAACCTAAGCGCGAAGTAATGCGCGGATTCACTGCTCTATCAATAAAGTCTTCTTCTTTATCTGAAATTTCCTGCAGGTTGTCCATCCCTTTATTTACATATACGTGGCAAGTGCTGCAACCGCAAACGCCGCCGCAATTATGCTGTAATTCAATGCCATTCTCCAGGCAAACATCTAAAACAGACTCACCTTCGGCAATAGGCAATTCAACAGATTCGTGATCCTTTTCCTCAAAGTTTATCTTAAGCTTATAAATATTCATTTTGGCAAAAGTAATAAAATTACTTAGGTGGCGTATTGTATTAATCCTTTTTGATAATACCCTGACTTAACAACCGGTACAACTGCTCCCACTCGGGTTCATATTTAAGTAATTGCAAATGTTCAAACATTGTTTTTTGATCGTTACGGATAGCGGGGCCGGTTTGCACGTTGGCAGGCAGGTTGGTTTGCACTTTCTCGGCAGTCTCTAAAATAAGCGGTCGCAGTAAATTAAAATCTATTTGTTGATCCGCCAATAACTCCTGCGCTACCCGGTATAAGTAATTTGGAAAATTACAGGCAAATACCGCCGCCAGATGCAATGTCCTGCGCTGGGTAGAATCAATCTCATAAACATTATTACTGATGCTTTGGGCAAGTTCTTTTAATGTTTTGGTGATGGATTCATTTGCGCCCTCAATACATAGTGGTACCGTTAAAAAGTCAACTTCCTTGGTTTTACTGAAAGTTTGCAAGGGATAAAACACGCCCGCATGATCAGTAAACGCCAGAATATTGTACAAATCAGTTGCACCCGAAGTATGGGCTATTAGTTTATTATGTTTTGATAATTCCTGCGCGATGCCTGCAATGGCATCATCGCTTACAGAAATAATAAAAATATCAGTATTTGGGTCGATACCGTTCAGATCATCAATAGCCTCAGCACCGATATGATAGGCCAGTAAAGCTGCATTGTGTGCATTGCGGCTATACACCTGCACAATACGATGCCCTGCGTTTTTAAATGCTGCACCCAAATGGGTAGCGACATTGCCTGAACCTATGAGTGTTATGCGCATGAATTTTATTTTTTATAATGGATGTCATACTGAGGTACTCGAAGTATGAGGGCTGGCCTTTACGCTTACTTTTCGAGTACCTCAGGGAGACATCTTAACACTAATTTTATGCTAAATATTTACTCACTAATTTTTTGCTGATATCCCAAAGCTTATTGCGGTTAGCTTCGTTCCAGGATAGTACGGTTGATTTGGCCATTTTCTTCTTAATGAAATATTGACTGCTTTTTGCATCCATCCCCGGTTCTGTTGCCAGGTAGATGGTAGTTTGCGCACCCTCTTCAGCCGTAATCATAAACGGACCGACCAGCAAACTTGTTAATTTACCTAAAAACCCACCTACTCCACCCCAGAATTCTGTTTTCACAACGCCTGGATGCAAAGCAAATGACGAAATCCCTTTATCGGCATATTTTTCAGCCAAGGCTTTTGTGAAATAAAGGTTGAATAACTTAGCCATGCCATAAGCCCTCCATGCAGAATATTTCTTTTGTTGCCATGGCAGATCATCAAAATCGGCTTTGCCTCTTTTGTGCGCTTCGGAGCTTACGTTAATCACCCTGGCCTGCCCTTTCTCTAACAACGGCATAATAGCCATGGTTAACAGAAAGTGCCCTAAATGATTCACTTGAAACGTCATTTCAAAACCGTCTTTGGTCATTTGTTTTTCACCAAATATACCGCCTGCGTTGTTTATCAGCACGTTTACAGCAAATAGCTTAGCTTTAAGGTCATCAGCAGCTTCACGAACGCTTTGCAGATCGGCCAGATCACATTTTACTACAAAAATGTTTTTGTTACCGGTTTGTGCTATGATCTCGTCTTTAAGGCGGTCACCTTTTTGGGTATTTCTGACAAGCAAATAAATCGCGTGATCTTTTTTCGCGAGTGCCAGAGCGGTTTCTTTGCCTATGCCGGATGTTGCGCCGGTAATTACGGTAGTTCTTAAAGCCATAATGCTAATTGTGCCGTAAATATAGCCACTAACTGGCTTCTGCCAATTTTTCGTGTGCTAAAATTTCCAGCATTGCTTTTTCTGCTACATTTAGCTCTGCGGCTTTCACATCCTTATCGTCGTCCAGTTCTTTAATATAATTGAACAATGTGCCTTCTTCGTAACTTTTTATGATGGTTGGATGCACGTAGTACTTTTTACAAACAGTACGTGTATTACCCAAGTTTATCGCCACTTCATCCAAAACACTCACTATTTTTTTTCGGCACTCGGTAACATTGTCAAATTCGCCAACTTCTTTAAATGCGTATAAAGCGCTAACGCTGCCAGCCCAGGTGCGAAAATCTTTCGCAGTGAAATCTTCGCCGGTAACTTCGTGCAGATAATGATTAACATCCCCTGAGCCAATTGTACAATGTTGGCCATCTTCGTTATAATATTGAAATAGATCTTTACCGGGTATCTCGCGGCATTGTTTTACGAGGCTTGCGAGCTTACGGCTTTGCAGCGATATTTTATGAAACACTCCTTTTTTACCTTTAAATTCAAACTTCAGGTTCGAGCCCTCTATTTTCACATGGCGGTTCATCAATGTTGTTAAACCGAATGAGCCGTATAATTTTTTGTATGATTCGTTCCCTACCCTTATGCTGGTGAGTTCCATCAGCCTAATCACTAAGGCAACTACTTTTTCATGATCTAATTTTGGGCGCGCCAAATCCTTATCTACCTGCGCACGTATATCCGGCAAATGCGATGCAAATAATTGCAACCTGTGGTATTTTGATTGATTGCGGATCTGGTTCCAGTGCGGGTGGTATCGATATTGTTTTCTGCCTGCCGCATCGGTGCCTGTAAATTGCAGGTGGCCGTTATCATAAGGCGAGATCCACACGTTGGTATAAGCCGGTGGTATAACAAGTTTATTGAACCTATCAATCAAATCTTCGTCTTTAACCAATTCTCCATCAGCATTATAAAAGCTCCAACCCTTGCCTGATTTTTTGCGGGTATAGCCGGGAGTTGAATCGGACACATAACGTAATCCGACGGCTTTTGCGGTGACCTTTGGGTCGCGGCCTATTTTTTCGAGTTTTTTGAGGAGACGGTTCATTGCGAGAATAACAATACCGTATGAGTTAAGTTTTTACTGTACAAATTAATTAGTAAAAAAATATAGCGTACATTTTACCATTTGTTGACGATAGTATTAAACAAAACCTATTCACTATAGTTAATTTTACAAGAACAATCCACAACACTTATGAAATACAACTTTTTAGGAAACACCGGTTTGCTGGTGTCGGAAATTTGCTTTGGCACCATGACGTTTGGTGGCAAAGGCTATTGGGAAAACATTGGAAAAGTACAACAAAAAGAGGTTAATGAACTGATGAAAGTTGTAGTTGACTCCGGTATTAATTTTATTGATACTGCCAATGTTTACTCCTTCGGAGAATCAGAAAAATTACTGGGACAATCTATTAAAGATCTCGGTTTTAACCGTAACGAACTGGTTATCGCAACTAAAGTCCGCGGACGTATGGGCGAAGGCAAGAATGCGGTTGGTTTGTCGCGTTACCATATCTTTTATTCGGTGGATGAAAGTTTGCAACGTTTACAGTTGGATCATATCGATGTTTTATATGTGCATGGCTTCGACCCTAAGACACCAATTGAAGAAACCATGCGTGCATTAAACGACATCGTTCTAACAGGAAAAGTACGCTATATAGCCATTTGCAATTGGCCTGCCTGGATAGTTATGAAAGCGATTGGTATTTGTAAGTTGAATGGATGGAACCAATTTGTAGGCATGCAATACTTCTACTCGTTAGCCGGGCGTGATATTGAGCGTGAAATTTTGCCGTTAGCAGCCGACCAAAATTTAGCGATGATGCCATGGAGCCCGTTGGCAGGTGGTTTCCTGGGCGGCAAATATACCCGCGCCAATGAAACAGTGGAAGGTTCAAGACGTACCACTTTTGATTTCCCTCCTATCAACAAAGATAAAACCTATGATATTATTGATGTAATAACAGAAGTTGGTAAACAGCACAACGTTTCAACAGCGGCTATCGCATTGGCATGGGTTAGGCAGCAACCGGGTATAACCAGTACTATCATTGGTGCAAAAACTGTTGAACAATTGAACGATAACATCAAATCAACAGAGGTTACCTTGACTGAAGATGATCTTAAAAAAATCGACGAAGTAAGCGCTCTAACTAAAGAATACCCAGGTTGGATGGTTGAAAGGCAATCTGCTGACAGGGAGTTGAAATAATCTCCTCCCTTACAATTCGCCCCATTTGTCATTTCGACCGGAGGGAGAAATCTTCTTCAGAATGCACGACGGACTATTCACAGTTGCAGAAGATTTCTCCCTCCGGTCGAAATGACATCTTAGATAAGTAAAAAAACTTTAGCATCAATTTAAACCATATTTGTTTATTTTGCGGCATGGATAAACCTGTACCCAAAAAACGCCAGGCTGCTTTAGGATTTATTTTTGCTACGCTGCTTATTGACGTAATGGGGCTGGGTATTATCATACCCGTTATACCAAAACTAATTGAACATTTAATTCATGGTAATATTAGCGATGCCTCAGCTTATGCCGGCTGGCTTACCGCCGCCTATGCATCTATGCAGTTCCTGTTCGCTCCACTTATAGGTAATTTAAGCGATAAATTTGGCCGCAGACCTGTATTGCTTTGCTCTTTATTAGGCTTTAGTGTTGATTATTTATTTTCGGCATTTGCCCCAACTATTGCCTGGTTATTTGTGGGCCGGATCATCGCAGGAATAACAGGTGCCAGCTTTACAACAGGATCAGCTTATATTGCTGATATTAGTGAGCCAGAAAAGCGGGCTGCAAACTTTGGTTTAATAGGCGTTGCTTTTGGTATTGGCTTTATTATAGGGCCAGTAATTGGCGGTATATTGGGTAAATATGATGTTCATTATCCGTTTATAGCAGCAGCCTTATTAGCATTATTAAATGCCATATATGGTTATTTTATTTTACCCGAATCATTACCGGTGGAGAATCGCAGGGACTTCGACATAAAAAGAGCCAATCCACTTGGGTCTGTATTACAATTAAGCAAGTATAAGTCGGTAATAGGATTGGCTGTTTCATTATTCCTTGTATATTTTGCCGCCCAGGCCGTACAAACCGTATGGACTTTTTATACGATGGATAAATTTCATTGGAACGAAGACTGGGTGGGTTATTCACTTGGCACTGTTGGTTTATTTATAGCAATAGTACAGGGCGGTTTGATCAGGATAATCATACCTAAACTCGGCCAGGAACGCAGCATCTGGATCGGCCTGGTTTTATATGCTGCCGGTTTATTGCTTTTTGCCTTTGCGTCCAAAGGTTGGATGATGTTTCTTTTCCTTGTGCCTTACTGTTTGGGTGGTATCGCGGGGCCTGCCTTGCAAGGTTATATGAGTACCAGCGTACCAGCCAATGAACAGGGCGAATTACAAGGTGGCCTAACCAGTTTAATGAGTGTAAGCGCTATATTCGGTCCGCTGTTAATGGCAGAAACTTTTTATTATTTCACAAAACCTAACCCATTTTTTCAATTTCCGGGGATGCCATTTATCATAGGATCAGCACTTATGCTCTTAAGTGCATGGTTGGCGGTCAGGAGTTTTAAAAGAAATTAACATATCCATCTAAAACATTTAACATTATTTCACACTTTTACACGGATGGATCAACCTAAAATTAAAACCTCGGCCGCGCTTCGTTTTATTTTCGTAACCATTTTTATTGATGTGATGGGTTTGGCCATCATTATACCTGTTATACCTAACCTTTTAAAAGAGTTGGGTAATGTAGATTACTCAGTCGCATCTGAAATTAATGGCTGGTTAACTTTTACCTACGCCAGTATGCAGGTAATATTCTCGCCGGTTATGGGTAACCTAAGCGATCGTTTTGGCAGGCGGCCTATCCTATTAATCTCATTAATCGGTTTTAGTGTTGATTATATGTTCATGGCCTTTGCTCCAACCGTTTTCTGGTTATTTATAGGCCGGGCCATAGCTGGCATCACGGGTGCCACCATGGCTACTGCTACTGCGTATATAGCCGACATTAGTACAGGTGATAAACGGGCAGCTAACTTTGGTATCGTAGGCGCAGCATCGGGCCTGGGCTTTATTATCGGGGTTTCGGGTGGTGCTTTTTTGGGTGATATTAATATTAAGATCCCTTTTATGGTAGCTGCCGGGTCGGCTTTATTTAATGCAGCTTACGGTTACTTCGTTTTACCGGAATCATTGGATAAAGAACACCGTCGTAAGTTTGAATGGAAGCGTGCAAATCCTATCGGATCATTTAAACAATTAGGTAAATATAAGGCACTTGCAGGTTTAGCCATTGCCTTTACTTTAGTATATATAGCACAAAAGGCGGTTGAATATCAACTGCCTTTTTATGTTTATGAGAAGTTCCAATGGTCAATGCGTAGTGTTGGCTTTTTAGGGCTCTTTATTGGCGTATTACTAATAGGCATACAAGGCGGCTTGATCCGCTACCTGATACCCAAATGGGGATTGAAGAAGAATATCATCATCGGCTTAATATCGTACGGAGCAGGCCTAACCCTGATAGCCTTCGCCGGGCAAGGATGGCAAGTTTACCTATTTATGATCCCTTATTGCTTTGGCGGCATATCCGGCCCTGCACTGCAAGGATTTATTACCAGTAAATTCGCCGCGAATGAGCAGGGCGAGCTACAGGGTGGCTTAACTTTATTATCTAGTTTAAGCCTCGTAATCGGGCCATTATTAATGGGTTATAGCTTTAAGTTTTTCACACATAAAGATTCATCAATTTACTTTCCGGGAGCGCCCTATATACTTGGGGCTTTATTGGTATTGATAAGTGTGTTATTGGTGATCAGAAGTTTGAGGAAAGAAACTAGTCTAAACCGCTAACGCCACCGGAGATCATAAATTTCATAGCATCCGCTGCGCTGATGTCTAATGGATGTACTTTATCTGCAGAAATAATAACAACCTGCCCTGCAAAAGAGTAAGAATATGGAAAATAGACAGCTACATCACCAGGTAAACCAATTTTACTCATATCTCTTTTCACCAGGAAGCCTATTTTTTTTAGGCCGAATTCATTCACGTCCACCAAAACGGGTTCGTTAAACTTCTTCTCTTCGCCTACAAATGCTTCTGTAAGATCTTTTACTGATGAATAGAGAAATTTGAACAAAGGCAAGCGATCCAACCAGCGATTAAACCAGGCTTTAATGGGTTCGGTAATTACATTGGTTACTAAAACACCTGCTATCAGGATAATCAGTACCACATTTACAATACCCAGGCCAGGTATATACATGGGTCTTCCTTTATTATCGGTCCATAAGGAGGTACTCAGGTTTAACGCGTTATCAATTCTGGAAACTGCCCAGTAAATCAAAAAGATAGCTACGCCCAGGGGCACTACAATCAGTAGTCCTTTAACAAAGTAATTAAGTAAGGCTTTGGCAACTCTTTTCATATCAAAACTTACTCATAAAAGTACACTCTTTTTACCCGTTGTGAAATATTAGTTAATATTTCATATGGTATGGTGCCTATCTCGGCTGCAAGTTCCTGTATCTTCAACTCATTATTAAAGACAATCACCTCATCTCCTTCGCTTACATCAATTCCACTTACATCTATTACGCAGGTATCCATCGAAATATTTCCAACCGTAGGCGCCAGAATCCCTTTAACTAACAACTTTCCTACGCCATTACCAAAGGCGCGTAAGTAGCCATCAGCATACCCAATTCTTACAGTAGCTATCTTACCATCTTTTGATAAGCTTCCATTACGCCCATAACCCACTGTTTCACCTGCGACTATCTTTTTAACCTGTGACACGCTTGTTTTTAAGCTGGCAATAGGCTGCAAACCGCTCTCGTCTTCAGGTGTGGCTGAATCTACTCCGTATAAACCAATACCTAACCTAACCATATCATACTGCACATTGGGCCAGCGGGTTATACCTGCTGTATTACTTAAATGTTTAATTACTTTATAGCCTAAAGCTTCTTCGATCTGTTTATAAGCCTTCTCGAATTTTTGTATCTGGGTCAAAGTAAAGCCGTCATGCTGTGATGCTTCGCTGGCTGCCAGGTGTGAAAATACCGAACATACCTTCACATAGTTATTAACCTCTAACAGATCACATAAAGTCTCTATCTCAAAATCCTCAAAACCAACGCGATGCATACCGGTATCGATTTTTATGTGGATAGGGAATTTCGCCAGGCCAGCTGCCTGCAGGTATCTGATGAAGTCATCAAATAAACCAAAGCTATAAATCACAGGCTCAAGCTTGTATTCCTCTAATTTATCAAATGCTGATACTTCCGGGTTTAATATCATTATCGGCAAAGTGATTCCGCCTTGTCTCAGGGCGACACCTTCATCAACATAAGCAACAGCTAAGTAATCCACCTTATTGTATTGTAGCATATTAGCTACTTCAAAAGTACCGCTGCCATAACTAAAGGCCTTAACCATAGCCATTAACTTAACACCGGGCTTTAATTTAGATTTATAGAAGTTAAGGTTGCTCAGCAAGGTATTCAAGTTGATCTCCATTACCGTTTCATGTCCTTTCTGCACCAGGGCACGGCTCACACTTTCAAACTCAAAACTACGTGAACCCTTAATCAGAATATCTTCATCCCTGAAACTCAGGGAAATCATATGTTTAAGTAAAGCTGTGGTATCAGTAAAAAAGTGCTTCTCGGGTACATCAAAATATTGCTGGCGGTTAAATAAGGCCTCACCTACGCCAATAAATTTATCGATATTTTTCGCCTTGATCATATCAGCAACCTGATCGTACAAAATATCTTCTTCCAGTCCGGATTGAAATATATCGGATAAGATCAAAGTCTTTTTTTGATGCTGATTTTGCTGACTTAGAAAGTTCAGCGCTATCTCCAGCGATTGTATGTCCGAGTTATATGAATCGTCAATAATCGAACAATTGTTTACACCGGTTTTCAGCTCCAATCGCATGCTTACCGGGGTTAATCGCTCAATGCGTTTATCAGCCTCAATTGGTGTATACCCCATAGCCAGCATGGTTGCCCAGCAGGTAATGGCATTTTCAAATGAAGCTTTGTCTAAAAAAGGTATAAGACATTCTATTTCAGAACCTTTATACCGTCCACGTAAATAAAAATTTTTAGCGATAATCGTCTCGCTAAATACATAAAGATCCGCTTCCTTAAAGTTCTGGCTCCAGGTAAAGCGTTCTTTAACCGGGATATTTTTGGAATAATTAATCAGCTCATCGTAGTTATGGATTAACAATTTGCAGTTTTTAAACAAACCGAGTTTCTCCTGTACCTTTTGCTCGCGACTTTCAAAACCTTCATCATGCGCGGAACCAATATGCGTAAGAATTCCAATATCAGGCTTAATCATAGCCTCTAAGCGCTCCATTTCGCCAGTAGTGGAAATCCCAGCCTCAAATATGCCAAGATCGTTATTATCGCTTATTTGCCATAAAGAAAGCGGCACCCCTATTTGCGAATTATAGCTTTTAGGGTTACGTACAATGTTATGGTCGGCAGCCATTAACTGGTATAACCACTCCTTCACTATGGTTTTGCCGTTGCTGCCTGTTATGCCAATCACTTGTAGCTTAAAGCTATCACGATGAAAAGCAGCCAGTTTTTGCAGGGCGAATAACACATCATCAACAATTAGAATATTAGCGCCGGGCATTTTAATCTCAGGACCGTGATTGACTACAAAATTGCGTACACCGGCGGCATATGCCTCGGCAATAAACTCGTGCCCATTACGGCGACCGCTCAGGGCGAAGAATAAAGCTTCTGTAGCGCTTGTAATGCGGCGACTGTCGGTAAGTAGCACACTTATGTTATTTTCACTTACAATAGCACCTGTGGCGCTTATAATGTCTTTAATTTTTGATATGGAATATTGGCTGCTAAGCATGATGCTAATTTGATTATATTTATACCAATAGAAGAATTTTTGTCGAATTTTGGTTTTGATGGATAGCCCTAAAAAGATTAAAATAACCGATGAGAAAGTTGCCCTGGCCAAAGTCGAACACTTTTGCGCTTACCAGGAGCGTGCACAACAGGAAGTTAGGGATAAGCTATACGATTGGGGCCTGTGGCCCGATGCTGTTGAGAATATCATAGTCCAATTAATAGGCGGAAACTTTTTAAATGAAGAGCGTTTTGCCAGGAGTTACGTACAGGGAAAGTTTAAGCAAAAAGGCTGGGGACGCATAAAAATTAAACAAGGCCTCAAAATCAAGAAGATACCTGATAATTTGCTAAAAAAAGCGCTGCTAACCATTGATGGGGATGAATATTTTGAGATGCTCACGAAGATTTTAAGCAAAAAAGCAGCTTTACTCACCGAAAAAGCACCCTATAAACGCCGATATAAACTACAACAGTACGCTTTAAGCCGTGGTTTTGAAACTGATTTAATAATTGATGTTTTGAAAAACAGCGAGTTATAAAAAAATACAAAAAAAATTAAATCAATCCCTTGCAAGGAAAACAATTCTGTCTATATTTGCACTCCCAACAGCGAAAGTAGCTCAGTTGGTAGAGCACGACCTTGCCAAGGTCGGGGTCGCGAGTTCGAATCTCGTCTTTCGCTCAAATCCCTTCCGTCAAAAGAAGGGATTTGTTTTTAAAGGTTTAACACCTGCTCAGATGGTGGAACTGGTAGACACGCAGGACTTAAAATCCTGTTCCCGTAAACGGAGTGCGGGTTCGATTCCCGCTCTGAGTACTTACAAATGAATCGACACAAAGCCTGATATTTTCATATCAGGCTTTGTTGTTATATTGGTAGATGATAATACCAACCGTAGGCTGAACTATTTAAACAAACTGACCTATGGAGGAAGCAAATCGAGGCGACAGCATGTTATTCAAGGCTTCATTAATCAAACCCTTACCAAATAATAGTTGGCCTTCATAAGAAGCAAGACTTAGTTTTACGGCACCTTATTTTTCTTTTACATATCGGATCATAAAGGCGACTTTTCTAAAAAGCAATAGATAATATCTATTGGCGCAGAGATCAGCATAATAAGTTAATGTTTATGCTGATACAGATTGTTCTTTTATTAAACGCAAGCCCTCGAACGAGGCAGCAAATTTTTGCCCGCAAGGCTGACCGGGCATCAAATACCGGGCATCAATATTTAATTTTTGCTTTCCGTTGTCAAAGCTAAATACAGTTTTGCCTATCATAAGGCCGTTCCATGCGGCTTGGCTAATGATAATCTCATGTTTATTTTTATTCCG
>JABDDX010000058.1 GCA_013287375.1 Bacteroidota bacterium
TGGATGATGATCATATCCATTTTCAAAACCTGCCTTTTTACGATAGAAGGAAGGTGAGCAAAAATGTTTCTTACGAAGACGACATTCAACAAACGATGGCTCTGCTGCAACAGGTAAAACCCCAGCAGGTTTATGCCGCAGGTGATTTTGCCGATCCGCATGGTACACATGAAACTTGTTTCAATATTATTTTAGAAGCTTTAAAACGCCTGGGTAAAACTGAGGAATGGGTTAAAGATTGCTGGTTATGGCTATACCGTGGCGCCTGGTTTGAGTTTGAAACCCACGAAATTGAGATGTGTGTGCCATTATCACCTGAAGAAGTAGAGCGTAAACGTTTGGCAATATTTAAACACCAGTCGCAAAAAGACAGGCCGGTTTTTCCGGGTGACGATGCCCGCGAGTTTTGGGTACGTGCCGAGGACCGTACCAGCGAAACAGCAAGAACATATAACCAGCTTGGTTTGGCAGAATATGAGGCCATGGAAGCATTTGTGAAGTGGAAGTTTTAATAAAAAACAGCAATGACCTTAATTAAATCAATCTCCGGCATTAGGGGAACTATAGGTGGTAAGCCCGGCAATGGCCTTACCCCGAACGATATTGTTAAATATACGGCTGCTTATGGCCGCTGGGTAATGCAAACCATTGGTATTAATAAAGTAGTTATCGGTCGCGATGCACGCATCTCGGGCGAAATGGTTAAAAATCTGGTTGTGGGAACGCTGATGAGCATTGGTATTGATGTGGTTGATATTGGCCTGTCAACAACGCCAACGGTTGAAGTTGCCGTGCCTGATGAAAAAGCAGGTGGTGGTATTATCATCACTGCAAGCCATAATCCAAAACAGTGGAACGCGCTGAAACTATTAAACGCTCATGGTGAATTTATAAATGATGCTGAAGGGCAAGCTGTTTTAGCCATAGCCGAAGACAGCGATCTTGATTTTGCTGAGGTAGATGACATTGGCAAAGTAACCACCGATGATACCTATCTGCAAAAACACATCGACAAGATTTTGGCTTTGCCATTGGTTGATGTTGAGGCAATCACCAAAGCTAATTTTAAAGTAGTGATTGATTGTGTAAACTCATCAGGTGGTATATTTTTGCCTGAATTGTTGAAGCAATTAGGTGTTACGCAAATAGAAGAATTATTTTGCACACCAAATGGTCAGTTCCCGCATGATCCTGAACCGTTGCCTGAAAACCTGGTAACGCTATCAAGTAAAGTGAAAGAAACTAAAGCAAACTTAGGTATTGCCGTTGACCCTGATGTTGACCGCCTTTGTTTTGTTGATGAAAACGGCGCCATGTTTGGCGAAGAGTATACGCTGGTAACTGTTGCTGATTATATTTTGCAGCATAATCCCGGCAATACGGTATCTAACCTGTCATCAACCCGTGCTTTGCGTGATGTGACTGAGTTAAATGGCGGCGTTTACAATGCATCCGCAGTAGGCGAAGTTAACGTGGTAACCAAAATGAAGGAAACCAATGCGGTTATAGGCGGCGAAGGTAACGGCGGTATCATTTACCCCGAGTTACATTACGGTCGTGATGCTTTAGTTGGCATAGCTTTATTTTTAACGCATCTAGCTAAAACAGGCAAAACAGTATCGGCATTAAGGGCGACTTACCCTGCATACTACATCTCGAAAAACAAAATTACTCTTACCCAGGGAATGGATATTGATGGACTGTTAAAAAAGATGGAACTGAAATATCAGCACCAGCCTTACAGTACTATCGACGGTTTAAAAATTGAATTTAATAAGCAATGGGTACACCTGCGCAAATCAAATACAGAACCGGTGATCAGGATATATGCTGAGGCGGAATCGCTGGAAAATGCCGGTAAACTGGCGGAAAAAATTATCGCTGATATAAAAAGTATAATCGCGGCTTAAGGGCTGATAGTATAATGTCTAATTTCTTTTAATAGAGATTAGACATTTACGTTAAACATTTATATTTTTGTTCACTTAATAAAAATAACATGAACTTAATCGACGAAAGCGAAGATAAATCATTACCATATGTTGCAACCATTATTGTAGCTGTTGTTATAGGCCTGGTGGGTATTTACCTGCGTTTTGCTGATTTCCGTTACAGCTCAGAAGTTGCTGACGTGATTTTAGGTATCGCTACTATTATTGTTTTTACTACAGTATTTAAATGGATAAAGAAATAAATTCTTTGTTTCATTTTTAATTCCCAATCCTATATACAAAAGCTAATGAAGCGCTGGTGCCATCACCAGTGTTTCTTCCTGTAAGAAACTGTCCGCCAGTTAAAAAAAGTGACAGCTCATGGCTAAACGCATGTCCATAGCTAACCGATACCTGTTTAAATGCAAAGTTTTTGGTAAGTGTTGGGTTTAACTCATTAAACTGCTTAAAATTACTTACCGTATAAAATCCGCCGAATGAAGCGGATATCTGCTCCTTAAATTTCCTGTCGAGTGTAATGCCGAATGTAGCGTTGTAACGATCTTGTATTGGCCCGTCAGCTCCAAAGTATTGCCTTACACCGTTTTCAACGTTAAAATAATAACTTCTATCAAATAAATTGCCGCTACCTGCAAAAGACAGCTTAAGCTCAGCTCCTTCTTCGCCATAACCTAATAGCGGACCGCCGTTTGTAGGGTTACGATACATTGGGGTAATGGCTGTACCTTGTAACGAAAAGTAATAGATGTAGTTAATATTTGCCAGATAATACTTTATACCTGTTTCCGCATCTGTTAAACCCGAATACTTTTGATCGTAGCCTGTCTGTTTAAAATCATTGATCACATAAGGTACTAAAGCCACCGCGGCAAATCTTCTGGATATACCATATTCTGCATAAAGTGATATGCTGATAGAGGTGAACTTTCCATCATTGGCAAAAGGCTTTTTCACCCCGGTAGAATCCCATTGTTTGCTAGCGAAAAAATAATTTACGGATGGGGATAATATCAACCTTCCCGGCCTAACGGGAAAGCCGCCCGCATACGACCTGCTTTGCGCAAATACGGTTACTAAGGCAATAGTTATTATATATCTTACGTATTTTGTAAATATCATATCTCTCGGTTGTGGTGATCGTTATACGTTGTATTTTTGTTTTGTGATTATCCTCGTTTAAAACAATCCAAAAGTGTCACGCATCCAGCGGCCTTCGTAATTTTTGTAAGGTACCCCAACCTCGTGCCCTAAGTCCCTGAAAATGATGAGGTGCTTTTTAACAGTTACGTTATTGTAATCAATATACACATTGTTTGGCGGTATAATAGGGTCTAATAAACCCATGCCTATCAATGTTGGGCATTTTAGTTCCGATGCAAAGTTCTTGGTATCAAAATAGCTTAGGTTTTGCAGTACTTTATCCATTGTTAAGCCGGGTTTGGTTTTTATATATCTGCTAATATCATCTATCGGCCAATTTACCTCGCCGTTCAGGTCATAAACATCGCTCAAAATAGGGTTTTGGGCAGAGCATAAGGCTACACGTTTATCGACCGCGGCGGTTGCAATGGCTAAAAAACCACCCATACTTCCACCAGATGCCAAAATCTGATCGTGGTTGAGTTCGGGGCGTGAACAGATAAAGTCTACGGCACGAACACAATCCATAATTGCGCCCCGCATTACGTACTTGTATTTATCCTCTATATGGTAAAAAATATACTCATCGCGCTGGGTATGTATCACATCCCGGCTGTTACCCTGGCCGCGAACATTGAGCGTGATTATTGCCAAATCATCATCGGTACCATACATTGGCGGCAAACTAACCTGGTAACCCGGCAACCCCAACAATACCGCGAATTTTTTGTGTTTATTATTAGTTTTAGGTTCAGTTAAATAACCACGAATGGTTAAGCCACCTAATGATTTCATCTCGAACAGATACACCTTGCGGTTATCTTTTGTTGAATCAGGTAGGTAGGTAACTTTAAAATCAGGTTTTACTTCGGCTAACTCAATCTTTGATTCTTTCCAAAATTGGTCAAAATCTGCGGGCTTGTCGTGGCTGGCCCGAAGCTCTTCAGGCCTGATACCAAAGGCACGGCGGGTGGTATCATCGTAATCAGTCACGTTCACTATAAAGCTCACTTTGTAGAAACCAGCTTTGCTTTCAGGTATATCAAAATCATACCTGCCCGAACTTTTTTTGCCGATAGTTACCGCAAAGGTTTGGTGGTTTAGTTTAACGCCTGTTTCGGTAAAAACCTGGTAGCTTACCCTGCCAACCTGCACGTTATTGGTCGGGTTTTTTACGATGTAAGTATATCTGGCGGCATTATCAAAAGTCGCGGTTTTATTGCCGGCTAAAAGGCTGGTCGATATATCATTCGCATTGTTGTCATCATCACTGTCGTCGTTATCATTATTGGCTTTGGTGCTGGTATCGCGCTTCATCATGTCGGGCGGTATAGCTTGCGCCATAACCCTGGTAATACCACTAAAGGTTATAAAAAGAATGATGATGCTTATGCAGTTAACTAATTTTTTCACTATATATCTTTTATTAAGATTTAATTTTTTGAGCGATGTTATCCAGGTTCCGGGGCTTGTTTTTGATCAGGAAATCTGATTTACGTATATAATGGTTTAAAGGTTCCTCGATTAGCTTGAACAGCGTTACCGAAATTATGTTTAGGAGGATGAACGCGTAAAGTAAATTAAGCCAGTCGTACTCAAAAGGCGAGTGCCAGTTTACACCCCATTTATCATATAGGTTAAAAACATAATCATTCAAATTGTCACATCCCTTACTGATCAGCGTTTGCATCCAACCTAAATGTATCAGGTAAAATATGTAGGAGCTTTTGCCTAATAATTCAATAAAAGGTAAGGCGAGGAAGCTTTTGAATACAGTGTTTTCAGTCAGTATCCCATAAAAGAATAGTGATACCGCAATACACAGAAAATAGTTATTAGTGATGATGCCAACCGGGCTTTCCAAACCTGCCGCCCAGCCATTCGGAATAGGCTGAAAGGCCATAATCAGCACACAAAAAAATATCAATATAAAACCACCGTAGGTGAATGGGATTTGGGTTTTACGTTCGAATCCTTTTTTAAGCATGATCTTGGCTAACTGCACACCTACGAAAAACTCAAAACACCTGCCAAAAAAGGTAAACAGCATTACAAAAGTGAAGTTGCTGAAAAAGCCATACCAGTTTACATGACTAAATATGAGCACCATTACTACGGCAAACAATGTGATTACCACTGGTTGGATATAAAACTTACCGTAACGCTTGGCGATCAAAAAGATGATTGGCGCCGAAAAATAAAAGCATTCCTCTACTGTTAACGACCAGCCCTGCGCTATGCCCGTATTCCAAAATTGATAGAAGAAGCCGCGTAAAAAAGTAATATTCAGCACCATTAACCAAATAGGGTTTATGGTGCTTTTTTGTACAACGATAGGATCTTTAGTGATGAAATAATAAACGAAAGCCGCTACCGTAAGCAAAAAGTACATGGGGTAAATGCGGGCGACACGATTTTTTAAGTACTGCAAAAACCAATCTTTTGTAAGCTTATGAAATTTATCGTAATAACGGAAAGTGATCAAAAAACCCGATAGCACAAAGAAGATGGACACCCCAATATGAAACTCGCCGAAAAAACGTTGCACAATGTGGGGAAAATTGGCATCAAACACATAACAATAATGGGATATAAAAACAAGGTAAGCTGCCATGGCACGCACCCCTGTTAGCGCCGGAATGTAATTTGAGTCGCTTTTTTTGGTCAAAACGGTAGTATTTGGTCCTAAAATAAGGTTTTTTAACTAATTGTATACGCAATTATGCAGCCAAGTGGTTAGCAGTACCCAACTTATCCTGGTTCTTGATTGTTGGCTCTTGATTCTATCTGTCGTTGTTTTTCAACAATCAAATTCAGCTATTTTAACATCGGTAAATTCTCATTATCTTAGCACTTGTGGAGAATTTTATTGTTTCGGCACGTAAATACCGTCCGTCTACATTTGAAAGTGTTGTAGGCCAGCAGCATATAACTAATACGCTTAAAAACGCTATTAAAAATAATCAGCTGGCGCAGGCATTTTTATTTTGCGGGCCGCGTGGTGTGGGTAAAACTACCTGTGCCCGTATCCTTGCAAAAACAATAAACTGTACCAATTTACAGCCCAATGGCGAAGCCTGCGGAACCTGTGATTCCTGCCGCTCATTCCTTAACGGAAACTCCTTTAATGTTCATGAACTGGATGCCGCATCGAATAACTCGGTTGATGATATACGGAGTTTGATTGAGCAGGTGCGCATACCACCACAAGGTGTTAGGTATAAAGTATATATTATTGATGAGGTGCACATGCTATCGCAGGCGGCGTTTAACGCTTTCCTGAAAACGCTGGAAGAACCGCCGCATTACGCCATATTTATTTTAGCCACTACCGAGAAGCATAAAATACTGCCTACCATATTGTCCCGCTGCCAGATATTTGATTTTAACAGGATCAGGGTAGAGGATATGGCTAATCACCTGGCATCTATTGCTAAAAAGGAAGATATAAGCTACGAACCTGATGGACTGCACATCATCGCCCAAAAAGCTGATGGCGGTTTAAGGGATGCCTTGTCGATGTTCGATCAGATTGTGAGTTTTTCGGGTGGGAACGTTACTTACCGCTCGGTAATTGACAACCTGAACATATTGGATTACGATTACTACTTTAATGTAACCGATAGTTTATTAAAAGAAGATACCGCCAATACACTGCTGTTATTTGATGAGATATTAAATAATGGTTTTGATGGCGCGCACTTTATATCCGGCCTGTCGGAGCATTTGCGCAATTTATTGGTGGGGAAGGATGCCGCTACACTTAAACTATTAGAAGTTAGCGAGGGCATAAAAACCAAATATCTGCAACAGTCGCAGGCATCAACGGTGTCGTTCCTGTTATCGGCAATGAATATTGCCAACCAGTGCGACCTGAGTTATAAGCTGAGCAAAAACCAGCGATTACAGGTAGAGCTGGCATTACTCAAAATGTGTCATCTGGTATCGGCCTTTAATTTGGCCACTACGCCAATCAATGCAATGCCTTCACCCGAAGGGCAATTAAAAAAAAAACCTGATTCCGCAGTAAATGCAGAACCCGCGGCACCACAACCCGTACCCGCTGCTACGCCTATTTTAAGCGAAGCACCTACAAATTATACAGCAACTAAAGTTGAGGCAAAGCCAGCTGCTGCTATTGTTAACGAAGCGCCTGTTGCCGAAAAGCCAAAGGGTTTCATTCCTAATCTGCATACTGCATCAACTTCAATAAAAATACCATCTTTAAAAGATTGGGGCAAAATACAGGAGGCTGCAACGCTAGAAGAGGAGGAAGACCCTTACATAAAAGGGGATGCGCGGGAAGATTTTACCCCTACTGATTTTTTAAAATGCTGGAGTGAATATGCAGCCAAACTAAAAACGGAAGGTAAGCATAACGCGCTTAGTATTTTTACGGGTGATGCACCAGTTATGCTTCGCCCATATGAATTTGAAATAGCGGTAGGCACAATGGTGCAGGAAAAGGATTTCAGGAACGAACGCCCGAACATCCTTAACTTTTTACGTACTACTTTAAAAAATTTTAGCATTGAGCTTAACGCCCGCCTTGATGAGAAAGTGGTTGTTAAACGGCCGTATACTAATCTTGAGAAGTTTCAGTACATGGCAGCAAAAAACCCGCAACTGCTTGAATTAAAAAAGCGTTTTAATCTCGACTTTGATTAAGCAGTAGATTATTATTTATAAAAGTAAAAGCGCCTGTTTTATAACAAAACGGACGCTTTCTTTATAGCTGAGGTTGTTTATCTTCTGTCGTTTTTTGGATAACCTTCTTCGTCCAAATCATCACGGTCATCTTCGGGCGTGTGTGATAAAAGCGCATCAATCGGGTCAACTTCTACGGCTTCGTTGCCTTCAACATGCATGCCTAATTTGTCAACATCGGTTTCCAGCGACTCATTAGGAATGTATTCGTCAGTCGTATCATAAGGATTAGCCTCATCGTAGGTGGAGTTCATATCCTCGCCATTTTTAGCAGATGTTTTGTAAGGATCAGGATGATCGTAATCCGGGTTATCACTTTTTACATCGTACTCATAGCTATTGTCGTCGGCATTGTATTTCAATTGTTCTTCGTCAATTGTTTCGCCTAACTCGTCCTTAAGGGTTCTGTCCCTATCCACGCTTTCGTCATCAAAAACCGGATCTGTATTTTCGTTAATCATAGGGTTTTTAGTTAATATATATAAATGTACTAAAACCCTGCCAAAACACTTGCAAACAAAAAACAACAAAAAATAATTAATAGCTTATTTGTTTTCGGTATGACGTTGGTGTGCCAATGGCAAATTTAACCCCTAATGAAAACTGCGTAAAAATATCATTACTCTTACCCACTTTTAAAGCATCTATTTCATCGCCCAAAACATAGTTGGTTTGATAGGCCAAATCAAATTTAATCGTTGGCTCGTCGTAAGCATTAAACAGTTTGAATTCATATCCGATGCGTAAGGGTATAAATGCTTCAGTTGAGTTACTTTGGGTGGCGGCATAGGAGTTTGTTGGGGGTACATAGTGAAGTGCAGATGCATTATTAGCAATAAAACCTACACCTGTAGATAGATATAGATTTTTAAAAGCGTTTGCAATGGCACTTTGAGAGTAATCTGTAATTTCACCTAACTGTAGCTGTGCCCGGGCTGTATACGCTGTATAGTTATTGGAAAACTGGCTGTCGTGAGTGTCTTTTTGTATGTTACCACCTGATAGATTACCTGCCTGGAAATCAAAAACATAGTTTACAAAGGGTGTTTGGTTATAGCTAAGAGAAACATCTCCGGAAAACTTATTCTGCTGTATTTTGGCATCGCCATAAACAGTATTTACAGTACCTGCTACACCTAAATCTAATGGAGAGTACATGTAGCCTAATTGCGCTCTTGATGTTAAGGCGAAGAGGCTAATAACAAATGTTACGATAAATGATTTAACCATAGTGTTAGTCATTCGTTTATGTTGAAATTATGAACGTTACCTTGATAGCATAAATAGTACCAATAGTTTAAAAACGGGCGATTAAAAGAAATATTTTAGTTATTACCTGCATTTGATAAAACAGGTAAGCTCAATTTTATATATTTGACTCCATTAAATAAATAGGATTTAACAATGTCAAAAATTAAAGTAGCAAATCCGGTAGTTGAGCTGGATGGGGACGAAATGACCCGCATTATATGGAAATTCATTAAAGATAAACTGATTGTTCCTTATCTTGATGTAGATATTAAATACTACGACCTTGGTTTAGAGTATCGTGATGAAACTAATGACCAGGTAACTATTGACGCTGCTAACGCGATAAAGCAATACGGCGTAGGTATTAAATGCGCTACCATTACCCCTGATGAAGCACGTGTTGAAGAGTTTGGCTTAAAACAAATGTGGAAATCACCTAACGGAACTATTCGTAATATACTTGACGGTACTGTTTTCCGTGAGCCTATTGTGATGAACAATGTTCCTCGTTTGGTTCCAAACTGGACAGCTCCAATATGTATCGGCCGTCATGCTTTTGGTGACCAGTACCGCGCTACCGACTTTTTAACTAAAGGAAAAGGTAAGCTTACCATAAAATTCACTCCTGAAGATGGTAGCCCTGAGCAATCATTTGAGGTATTTAACTTCAAAGGTGATGGTGTTGCTTTAGCGATGTACAATACTGATGAATCTATCAGAGGATTTGCACACGCTTGTTTTAACCAGGCATTAATGAAAGGCTGGCCTTTATATCTGTCTACTAAAAACACCATTCTTAAAAAATATGATGGTCGTTTTAAAGATATTTTTGAAGAGATCTACCAAAACGATTACAAACAAAAATTTGCTGATGCCGGCATTACTTATGAACACCGTTTAATTGACGACATGGTTGCTTCTGCATTAAAATGGCATGGTAACTTTGTTTGGGCTTGTAAAAACTATGATGGCGATGTACAGTCGGACACTGTAGCGCAAGGCTTTGGTTCATTAGGTTTGATGACATCGACTTTGGTTACACCAGATGGTACTGTAATGGAAGCTGAAGCAGCACACGGTACGGTAACCCGTCACTACCGCGAGCACCAGGCAGGCAGGCCAACATCAACTAACCCGATCGCGTCAATTTTTGCATGGACACGTGGTTTAGAGTTCCGTGGCTTGTTGGATAACAACCAGGAGCTGATCGATTTCTGCAAGGCTTTGGAAGAAGTTTGTATTGAAACAGTTGAAAGCGGTAAAATGACCAAAGATTTGGCTATCACTATAAAACCAAAGGTTGAACATGGTACTGATTACCTGTACACCGAAGAGTTTTTAGAAGCGATAGATGAAAACCTGAAAAAGAAATTAGGTAAGTAATTCTATCCCTCATAATAATTATTAAAAGTCCGCATATTGTATATGCGGACTTTTTTGTTATTTACATGCCTAAACTTAATTCATGCCAGTATATTCAAAAATAAATGGAAAACTTAAAAAACTAACGGTAATACCATTAGATAAAGAGAGGACACTTCAAACACTTGTTGAAGATAATTTGCTGGAACTTCTTGATATGAATTTTTTAGCTACCGAATACAAAACAACTCATGGTGGGAGAATAGACACACTTGCCATTGATTCAAAAGGGGCTCCAGTAATAATTGAATATAAAAGAAATAAGAATGATACGGTAATTCCTCAGGCATTATTTTACCTGAATTGGCTAAAGTCTCAGAAATCAGAATTCTTTGAACTATTGGTAATGAGAAAGTTTGGTGATGAAAAAGCTAAACTCATTGATTGGAAAAATCCACGAGTTATTTGTATTGCTGAAAGCTACAATCCTTATGATATTATTGCTTTAAATGAAATCCCTAATTTAGAACTTCATAGATATCTTTATTATGAAGAGAGTATTTTTACTTTGGAAAATGTAAAGGGAGAAGAAGAAAGGCCCAAGCGAATAGAAAAAACTGTAATAGAGATTGAAACGGTCAACCCCATTCCGGAAATGCGCTTTGTTGATTTACAAAAGCATCTAAGTAAAGGTCAATTATTTGTTAAAGAACTTTTCTTTATACTTCAGGAACGTATAGTTTTATTGGATGAAAGTATAGAAATGAAAATCAATAATAATTATATAGCTTTCAGAGTATCTAAAATATTCGCCGAGATACATATTCAAAAAAATAAATTACTAATTTATCTACGGCCCGTAAATATGTATAATGACCCCGAAAAAAGAATTTACCAAATTCCAGATAGTTATAATTGGTCTTTAAATCAAAGAGTTTACATTAATAATAAAAGCGATATTGATTATGTCATGAATTTAATAGAACAATCCTACAAAGATGTTTTATAATGGTAAGATAATGCTCTAAATAATTTTCTAATTAAAGGATTTAGCTATTTTTGAAAAGAATAAATAAACATAAACTACCATGTCAACATTATATCCTCTGAAATTCAAAACCATTTACAAAGACAAGATTTGGGGCGGCCATAAGATCAATACCTATTTACATAAAGATTTTGGCGATTTGCCAAATTGTGGCGAAACCTGGGAAATATCAGGTGTGAAATCTGATGTATCTGTTGTTGAAGGTGGTGAACTAGCAGGACAGTCATTAGCTGATCTGTTAGAGCAATATAAAGACCAATTGGTAGGTAAAAAAGTATACGATCACTTTGGTAATATATTCCCTTTACTGGTGAAGTTTATTGATGCCAATGAAGATCTTTCAATCCAGGTTCACCCGGATGATAAGTTGGGTAAAGAGCGTCATAATTCCTTCGGCAAAACCGAAATGTGGTATGTGATTGAAGCTGATCCAGGTTCAACACTAATTGCCGGTTTTAATAAGGAACTTACCCAACAAGAATATTTAGATACTTTCAACAGCGGCCACTTAACCGATGTATTAAATAAGGAAGATGTAAAAGCAGGCGATGTTTTCTTTTTACCTGCGGGAAGAGTGCACACTATAGGCAAAGGATTACTGATAGCCGAAATACAGCAAACATCGGATATTACTTACCGTATTTATGATTTTGACCGTGTGGATGATAAGGGCAACAAACGCGAGCTACATGTTGAGGAAGCCCTTGCTGCTATCGACTATAAACATTATCCTGAATACAAAACCAAATACATACCTGAAAAGGACAAAACTGTTCACTTAGTAACTTGCCCTTATTTTACTACCAATCTGTTGGATTTTGATAAAGAGGTGTCAAAAGATTACTCAAACCTGGATTCGTTTGTGATACATGTTTGTGTGGAAGGCGCTTATACTTTAAAGTATAATAATCAAAGCTATTCTGTTAAAATGGGTGAGTGTATCCTGTTGCCAAAAGTAGTTGACCATGTGGAGTTAGAAACTACAGAAGGTTTTAAAATATTGGAAAGCTATATCGAATAATATCGTTTCCCCTCCGCGCGTCATTGCGAGGAGCGGAGCGACGTGGCAATCCCTAATAAGCAGAGCGGCTCTGTAAATCGGGGATTGCCACGCTATCGCTCGCAATGACGAGGTGGTTATTTGCTATAAATCTCCTGCCAGTTCAAGCGTCCACGCTTAAATTATTTGCTTTCAAGTGTTGACACTTGAAAGGGCGGTTACTACTTTTGATACACCGTTGCCCCAATAAATTCCCCGAAAAAGCTTTGCTGTTCCACAAGCTTAAAATGTTTTTCCTCAAAGCATTTATCTATCTCTGGCAGTTTCGAGGCTTCAATTCCACAGGTTAGTTTAAAGAAAATAAACATCGCTTTTAACATAATCCGCTGCCACCATTTACCGGTTAATTGAAAACTGGTGTTGAGCCAAAGTGTATTTGGTTTAAGTAAAACGGCAATGCTATTGAATACTTTAGTTAAGTTCTCATCTGTAAAATTATCCAGTAAAAAAGGGGTGAGCGCTATATCAAAATTCGCGGTTAGATCAACATTTTCAATAGCATCGTTAATAAATGTTACCTGGTTATTGCCGATGTTTCTTTTTCTGGACAGAGCCATCATATTTGGCGCGATCTCGACATAAGTGATTTGTAAGCCTGATGGATGTATGCGAGCGAGTTCCTCAAATATCCAACCTGTACCACCGCCAACGATAAGTACTTTTGCATTTTCGGGAATATGCTTCAATAAATAAACCTGGGCGTTTACTAATGCTTTGCCATATACCAACCGCGCAAGGCTATCATAAAACCAGGCAGAATTATTGTAATTGGCAGCCATTATAATTTAAAGCTGAAAGAATGGAATAGCAGCAGGAGTAAGTACTGCAGTATTAAAACGCCATCAACGTAAAAAAAATAATAGTAGTCGTCCTTCTCAATAGTTGAATGGAAAATTAGCCAACCGGCTAAGACCGCGGTTATGGTTAGCGCGAAGAAGTCGTTATTAAAACCGTTGTTTCTGAACAGGAATAGTAATACTACATATCCTATAAGTATTATCTGGCAAAATAAATACGCCTTTTTTTCGCCATAAATTACGGGTATGGTTTTTAGCCCGAGGTTATAATCATGGAATATATCGCGAATGTCAAATGGCATGGTTAAAGCACCGATGAACAGGAACCGTTTAGCTAAAAGGATGGTGACATCGCGTAAAGAAATGGTAGATAAATGTGCATGCAGCGATTCCATTACCGGTAATAATACGCTGCTCATGGTCCATACCAGGGTTATTAAAAATTGCTTTAATCCCGGAATATTCCGTAAGCCAAATTTTTTGTCGCCCAGCGTGAATAATGGCAGGCTATAACAAAAGGAGATAACTGCCAAAAAGATGAGCAGTATTTTCGACTCCATAGTTATCAAAAAAAACAATGGCGCTAATGATAGGATTGACACAATGGCCAGCGTTATCATTAAGCGCGGGTGCGTAAAATACCATATTTCGCGGGCGGTAGCTGTTTTATCGAGCAGCTTTGGCTTGCCCATAAATATGCTGAAGTTATATATGCCTAATGTGGATGTAAACAACAGGAAAAGTACAGTGGGTATTGGTTTTGAGCCTATCAGATAAAAAGTAACCAAGCCCTGGGCCACGGCGCACAACGCCATAAAAACATTGCTGAAGAGTAAAAAATCAACAATAGATTGCAATATTTTTTTCATGGATTACCTGAGTGGTGCGCCCGAATTAACAAGGGGTGGCCCAAATATCGCAACAATCTTTGAGAATAATAAAGGGGATGGAAAGAATATATATGAAACAAAAATGTCATTTTGAGCGGAGCGAAGAATCTGTACGGCGTAAACTATTTACAGATTCTTCGCTCCGTTCAGAATGACAAAAAGGGTACTAATTATTAATAACGGTCATCATCCATATCCAAATCATCATCGTCCGGTTCAAGGTTGAACAGGCTGGTGAACATATCTGAAAACGCGAAACCATTATCTAAAAAACCTTTGTTTAGTTGTGAAAATTCAGCCAATCCGTGTAGTACAAACTCCATCAATAATAATTGTTGGTTTTCGCTAAGGCGAGGGTGCATCTTTTTAACAAGATCTTTTAATCCGGTCACAGAATTCAAACTCTTTTTATAATCAACTAACGACAGGTCATCAACTAACGACAAGTTATTACCGTTGCTAAACCATGCAATAATTTCGGCATAAGGGTTTGGCGCTTTTGCTTTCTTAGCTTTTTCAGGATCAGGGAAGAACTGTACCAACATAGTTTTGATGGCCTTGCCAATAAGCATATTAGCAACCTTTGCAGGGCCTTCCAGTTCACCTTCGTATACTAACTCTATTTTGCCGGTAATAGCCGGGATAACGCCTAAAAAGTCGCTGATACGCACAAATGTGCTTGCCTCACGATTGATGATCATGCGCCTTTCCGCATTGCTGATCAGGTTTTCATAAGCTGATATGGTTAACCTTGCAGATACGCCTGATTTTTTATCGATATATTCAGAGTTCCTCGCTTCAAAAGCGATTTGCTCCACCATATTTTTCACCAAACTATCGGCCTCAACGGCAACTTTTTGTTCAGGTGATAACAGGGCTTCCTGTTGGGTTATTTTTCGTGAGATCTCAACTGAGCGTGGGTAATGCGTTAATATTTGGCTCTCAATTCTATCCTTCAACGGTGTTACTATAGACCCGCGGTTGGTATAATCCTCGGGGTTGGCAGTAAATACAAACTGTATATCCAAAGGTAAACGCAGTTTAAAACCACGGATTTGTATATCTCTTTCCTGCAAAATATTAAACAGCGAAACTTGTATACGTGCCTGCAGATCGGGTAATTCATTGATTACAAATATGCCTCTGTGCGCGCGTGGTATCAAACCGAAGTGAATTACACGCTCGTCGCTGTAAGTCAGTTTCATCGTGGCGGCTTTTATCGGGTCAACATCACCAATTAAATCGGCAACGGTAACATCGGGTGTAGCTAGTTTTTCGGTGTAACGGTCTGAGCGGTGCAGCCACGCGATAGGGGTGGCATCGCCTTTGGCTAAAATCTCGTTATGGCCAAACCATGAGATTGGTGCAAATGGATCATCAAATAATTCCGATCCTTCAATATAAGGCACATACTCATCCAGCAAATTTACCAGTAAACGGGCAATACGTGTTTTTGCCTGTCCGCGTAAGCCAAGCAGTAAAATATTATGGCGCGAAAGTATAGCAGTTTGCAGATCCGGGATAACCGTATCCTCAAAACCGATAATGCCTTCAAAACCGCCTTCACTTTTTTGCAATTGCGTTATCAGGTTTGCTCTTAATTCATCTTTAACCGATCGGCTTTTGTATTCAGTTTTTTTTAGCTGACCAAGGGTTGTTATCTCTAATAATTTGCTCATTCTTAATTTAGTCTTTTTGTCATTTGCACATATGTATACTTACACATCTGCACATTGTTTATATGTAATTACTTACCTCTATAAGGTTCATGTCAGGGTCGCGGAAGTAAACCGAGCGTATTTTGCCGGTAGCTCCTGTGCGCTCAAATAATCCTTGCGTTTGTATGTTTTTATTTTCTAATTCTGTTTTTACCTGCTCAACCGGGTCGTTGGTTATAAAGCAAATATCAATAGCGCCGGGTGTAGGGTATTCAGCCTTTGGCTCAAACTCTCTGCCTTTTTGGTGCAGGTTTAGTTTTTGCTTACCGAATTTTAAAGCAACCCTCCCTTGCGGCGATGTTATTTTTTGCATTCCCATTACATCCTCGTAAAATTTGCACGTAATGTCAATATCCGCAACGGTTAGTACAAGGTGATCTATGTGGTCGATGTTCATTATTATTATTAGTCGCTTTTATAGTTACTCACCCCGACTGCGCTTCGCTGGTCGACCCTCTCTTCGCCTGTGGCGGAAAGAGGGTAAGCCCATTTTATCTGCACATTTGCACATCCGCACATCAAATCATCTAACCGTTCTTCTCCTGTTCTTAATATAATCCTCAAAAATGTATTCGCCCAAACCAGTTAACGAGCTGTAGAATGCTTTGCCTCCATTGGTTTCGGTAAACTTGCGTACAAACTGTTGCAGGTAAGGGTCTTTTGCTATCATAAATGTGGTGATAGGTATTTTTAACCTTTTACATTGCGCCGCCATATTCAGGGTTTTATTTACCACCTTACGGTCTAGACCTACACTGTTTTTATAATATTTTGTGCCTTCTTTTAAGCAGGTTGGCTTACCATCGGTAATCATAAATATCTGCTTGTTTTGCGTTTTACGGCGGCGAAGTATATCGGTAGCTAACTCCAAACCTGCATAGGTATTGGTATGGTAAGGGCCGACTTGTAAATAAGGCAAGTCTTTTAAGGTGATGGGCCAGGCATCGTTACCAAAAACAACAATATCTAAAGTGTCTTTAGGGTATTTGGTGCGGATCAGTTCAGCCAAAGCCATCGCGACCTTTTTTGCCGGGGTGATCCTGTCCTCGCCATAAAGTATCATGGAGTGCGATATATCTATCATTAGCACGGTTGAGGTTAGAGTTTTATAATCCATTTCCTCAACTTCCAGATCGCGCTCGGTCATCATAAAATCGCCGATGCCGTGATTAACCTGTGCATTGTGGATGGATTGGGTCATATCTATCTGATCCAGACTATCGCCAAACTCAAATTCGCGGCGCTCAGAATTTCTTTCATCACCCTGACCTGATTGCGGCGAACGGTGATTGCCTTTCCCTGATTTTTTTAGCTTGCCGAAAATTTCTTCCAGCGATGCCTGGCGGATGCTTTGCTCCGTTTTGCCGGTAATGCGAAATTCGCCGTTCTGTTTATCTTCGTCTAAATAGCCTTTTTGCTTCAACTCGTCAATAAAATCACCCATGCCATAATCGTCATTGGTGATGTTGTATTGCTTATCGAGTTCGTTGAGCCACGCCAAAGCTTCGCCTGCATCGCCCGACGTATAATTAAGCAATTCAAGAAATAACTTCAGTAATTCTTCAAATCCCCCTTTAGGGATCTCATTGGGTTGAAACTTGGAAAATCCAAAACCACGCATATTGTACCTTTCTGTTATAAAATAACGGAATATTTTACGCAAAAGTTTGATATGCGTGGTTTTAAATTAAATTGTTAGTTAGTAATGACAAAAGAGCCTTGTCATTCTGAACGTAGTGAAGAATCTTCTGCGGGATACATAGTTTGCTACGCATATCGAAGAAGATTCTTCGTCCCTCAGAATGACAAAAATATTTAAGACTTACGAAGTTTTTAAACTTCGTAAGTCTGTTTATGTGCATGTCATTGACAAGACGGATATATAGTTTATTTAAATCCGGGATTTTATAAACGCCTTTAATTTCGTTTCAATACCGTATGTGCTTTGGTTTCATCGCAGGCTATATCCAAACTAATAGAATCAGGATAGATTTTGCCGGAATGTATCAGCAGCATTTTATTAAGCGATACATCAAATGTAAAATTGGAACCGTGTATTTCGCCATCATCTAAAGGCAAGTCTCCGTGCGGGCCGCGGACAGTGCCGGTTAATTTATCGCCATCCACCTTAAAAGTGTATTGAAGCGGATACTCATTGCCATCATCGGTTTTTAAAGTGCCGATCCATTGGCCGTTCAGGGCTGTTGTTGCTGCGAGGCCTGCCGCCACAAAGCACAACAAAATCGATAATAAAAACAGTTTTTTCATGGTGTTTTTTTTATCGAGATAAAGTTAGCAGTCTAATAAAATCTAAAAATTAACTGGTTGTTAAGTTTGTCATTTTTCTGTCATTGCAAGCACGAAGAATCTGTACATCTGTATAATACCGAACAGATTCTTCGTCCCTCAGAATGACAATTTAATAATGGATAATTCGGGCGGCTCTGTAAGTAGGGGATTGCCACGCTTCGCCAGCAATGACATTAGTATTTTCTTCTCTTTCCGCCAAAGGCGGAGAGAGGGTCGACAAGCGCAACGATGTCGGGGTGAGTCAACCTACTGACAAAACACTGTCAGCTCTACCGACCCATTAATTCCGTAACTTAGTACTCAATCCTATTATTTAAAAAATATCATCACAAACGTACCCGCCATAATCAATGTGGCGGCAACTATAGTCTTCGGCGTTAAGGGCTCACCCAAAAATATAGCAGCCAAAACAATGGCAATCGCTACACTCAATTTATCAACCGGTGCCACTTGCGATACCTCGCCCAATTGCAGGGCCTTAAAATAGCATATCCACGAGAAACCAGTAGCACAACCCGACAGGATCAGAAATATCCAGTTAACTTTTGTTAAACTACCAATACCATTTTGCGACCCTTTATAGAAAACCAACAACCAGGCCAGCACTAAAATAATCACGGTACGAATGCCCGTAGCAAGGTCAGTATCAACTCCTTTAATACCTATTTTAGCAAAGATCGCGGTCAGCGCCGCAAACAGGGCTGACAGTAATGCATATATCCACCACATAAATTTTATATTAAGTTTAAAGCTATACATTTCAACTTCAGAATAAATACATATTTAAATTATATTTTTAACCGATCAAATCCCATATATTTATTGTTAATGAAATGGTTTTTCAGCATTTTAATATGTCTATTCTCTTATTCAATAGCCCAGGCGCAAACCTATTCGCTTGAGCGTTACCTGCAATTGGCACATACTAACAGCCCGCTGTTAAAAGATCTGCAAAATCAAATCGCATCCAATCAAATCGATAGTTTACGCTTACGCGCAGGTTTAAAACCACAGGTAAATATAAATAGTGGCGGTTTATATGCCCCTATTGTAAATGGTTACGGTTACGCCGAAGCTATCACCAACGAACACACGATTAACGGCCTGATGCAGGTGAGCAAAACCATTGTAGGCAGGGAAAATATCAATACACAAGTACAAACCATCACCCTGCAAACGCTATCATTAAACAACCAATCCAAAATATCTGAGCAAGATCTTAAAAAAGCCATCACTACCCAATACATCACAGCCTACGGCGATTTACAGCAATACAAATTTACCCAGGATGTAGTGAAATTATTAAGCAACGAAGAAGACCTGTTAAAAAAGCTAACCCGCTCAAACGTATACCGCCAAAGCGATTACCTGACCTTTTTGGTAACGCTAAAACAACAGGAATTAGCTTTAACCCAGGCACGCTTACTTTATAAAAATGATTTTGCCACGCTTAACTATTTAGCAGGCGTTGCCGATACCAGCGTCCGCGATTTGGAT
>JABDDX010000059.1 GCA_013287375.1 Bacteroidota bacterium
ATTGCCTTTTGGTTACTACCCGTTTTATTGGGGTGATGCTTTGTACTACTATTATGGTGGCGTATTTTACAGCCCGTATGATGGTGGTGGCTACCAGGTTACTGTTCCGCCGGTTGGCGCGGCAATTCCAAGCTTGCCACAAGGTGCAAAATCTATCATGATTGACGGACAACAATTCTATGAATTGAATGGCGTGTATTACAAAGCTGTTATTAACGATCAGCAAAAAACTGTTTATGTGGTTGCAGGCCGCGATGGTGTATTAAATACCGATGGCAGCAATGTGGCTGATGGCACAGAAGTTGCAGCACCACAAGTTGGTGATATTGTAAATGAATTACCTGACGGTTGCCACAAAGTGACCTTAAACGGTAAAAAATACTATGTATCGCCAAATGATATATACTACCAGGCCTATACCGACCAAAACGGAAACGAAGGTTACCGCATTGCCAGCGTACCTGATAATAACGATCAAGACCAGGATAACTAATCCTTTCCGGGCGATCCATCAATAAAAAATCTGCAAGAACAAGCTTAAAGCTTGTTTTTGCAGATTTTTATTTTTTATGCGATTTTTTTTAATTAAAATTATACTCTTAATGGTCTACGGGCCAATTAATTACACATTAAATATTGCCGAATAATTAATTTAAATGTCTTTTCGCAAAAAACGTTCGCTTTCTAAGGTAACCAATGTTAAAAATCACAACCCGAATGATGAAGCCCTAAAAAAGTCGGAAGCTAACCTGCGTACCATTTTTGATAATACTGACGCCGCTTATATTTTATTTGATACGGATCTGCAGATCCTTTCTTTTAATTTATTGGCCCAAAAATTCTCCGAGGAGTATAATAAAAAGTCACTAAGTATTGGCAGGTATATCAACGAATACTTTTCGGCAGAAAGATGGCTCAAGATATTAGAGATGCTTGAAAAGCTAGCCGCTGGAGAAACCATTAGTTATGAATTGAGTGTTATAGATGATAACGGAATTACCAACTGGCACCACATCCGCTGGTTAAACGTTAAAAATAGCGACAATAAAAACTGGGGATACATTTTAACTAATAAAGATATCACCGAACTCAAAACAGCGACACTTGAGCGCGAGCGTATAACCAATGATTTAACGCAGCATAACCGGGACCTGGAACAATTCACCTACATTATATCACATAACCTGCGCGCACCTGTCGCCAACATATTAGGGTTAACCAATATTTTGAAAGAACACGGCCAAGGCATGGACGAGGAAACCCAACAAGAAGTAATTGACCGCATATTTACCTCAACCAAAAATATTGATACCACAATAAAGGATCTGAACCAGATACTACAAACCCGTAAACCGGTAGGTACAAAAAAGGAAAAAGTAGATTTTGAGGCAATGGTTGACGCGGCTAAAACAAGTCTCCGTAACATTATAGCGTTAGAGAAAGTAAAGATTACCTGCGATTTCACTTCGGTAGATTCCATGTTTACTACCCGCAGCTATTTGTACAGTATTTTTTACAACCTTACCTCCAACAGTATTAAATATCGCAAAACGGATGTACCCCCGCTGATCACCATAACCAGTCAGAAAATAGACGATAAAATAGAGTTGCGTTTTAAAGATAACGGCAAAGGTATTGATCTGGATAAAAACGCCGATGATGTTTTCGGTTTATATAAACGTTTTGATACTAGTGTAGAGGGCAAAGGCATGGGCCTGTTTATGGTTAAAACACAAGTTACCGCGCTTGGTGGTTCCATAAATATTGAAAGCAAACTTGGCGCGGGTACCGAATTTATATTGAAATTTAATCAGCCCGCTTAGTTTATTTTGTACTAAAAACGGGGCAACTAGTCGTAATCAGCTAAATATCTCTCATTACCTGAATTGCAAAAACTTTCCTTAACAGTAAAAAAATGTTGCTACAGTTGCTAATCACCGCTTTATGCGGTATTGCTAATCCATTATATGCATTTGGCATTCGCTTTGCAATTACGTGTACATAATATCTATATATCTACCCACAAAAAATGAATGCTCATAAAATTAAACCTGCTGTATTTGTTATAGCTATAATAATGCTTGGCATTATGGCTGGCAGTTGCGGCTCGCTTAACCGAACGCAGCGCGGCGCATCAATAGGTGCCGGCGCGGGAGCAACCGTGGGTGCTGTTATTGGCAAAACTGCCGGCAATGTTGCATTGGGCGCTATTATTGGCGGTGCAGTTGGCGGCACTGCCGGTGCATATATCGCCCATAAAATAAACCAGGTTGATTATTTAGATAAACCTATCCCCGGCGCAAGGATTGTTCACAGAGGCGATACCACCTTCGTAAAGTTTACTGATGCGATAATTTTTGATCAGGGCAGTATTGAGCTTAAGCCGAATGCCCAGGCTGATATTAAAAACTTAGCGGCGGCCTTACAGGCTAACCCGCAAACTAATATCGCCATTATAGGCCATACTGATAGCTTAGGCGCTTCGGAGTACAATATGGATCTTTCTGTAAAAAGGGCACAAGCGGTAAAATCAGCATTAGTTAGCAATGGCATAAGTGATACCCGCTTAACTGCTATCGGCAAAGGTTCAGCAGAACCGGATGCAGATAACAAAACAGCCGAAAGCCGGGCTAAAAACCGCCGCGTGGTAATTATTATCACCAATAGCGAAATAAAAGAACGTGCCGCTAAAAACAGCCAATAAGATAAAACAAAGCACCATTGTCTGAACTCGAATTTTGGAAATTTATTGAATTCGGGGAATTCTTTAATTCAATAAATTCCGGTTCAGACAATGACGATAGTTTGATCATTTTCAAACACCTTCTATTAGTTTAACAACGTTTCTATTTTTTTGTAACTTGTAATCAACATGTTTATACATTAACTTTGTTTTATGCTAAAAAAATCAGGCGCTTTATTGTTAACCATGCTGTATGTAATTACAGTAGTTGGTTTCGCGCTTAATTTGCAGTACTGTGGCAAGGTAATTACCGATGTTAAAATTAATGCACCTTTAAATGGATGCATTAAAAGCCCTATGGCGGCAAAAATGAAATGCTGCACCCAAAAGCATGTCGATATTAAAATTAAAGATGCACATGAAAGTGGCGCAGTATCAATTTTAGCAAAGGTTTTCGCTTTTCAGTTACCGGTTGCATTATTTTCCCCTTTTTCATTTATTGCCCACCCGGCATTGTTTCAAAAGTCTTTTCACAAGGCACCCCCCGAATCCGGGCAATCCAGCGTAGCAGTCTTTTTAAAGAACTGCACTTTCCGTATTTAATCAATTAGTCATACTTCCACATTTATCGCGGTAAATCTTACCGCCTGTTTATTTATTTACGATTAATTTCTATTTTAAAGCAGAGTTTTCCCCCTTTGTCATTCTGAGGAACGAAGAATCTTCTTCAATAAACCAAACGGACCATGCAAGGTTTAGAAGATTCTTCGTTCCTCAGAATGACAAGGTTGATAAGGGTGTATAACATATTTAACGTTTTCTAAAGCAAATGATATGAGAACATATTTTTTATTAATGCTGATGCTGGTCGCATACACTTCATTCGCGCAGCAGCCCATGAAGATGGATACTACTAAAAAGAAACCATCATCAACTATGGATATGGATGGTATGGATATGGGCGACATGAAAATGGATAATTCCAAACCCATGACGATGAACAGCCAATACTCGCTGGATGTACCTATGAACCGCGATGGTTCGGGCACATCGTGGGTGCCGGACGAAACACCTATGTATGCCTACATGATTCCCGCTAACGGCTGGATGACCATGATACACGGCAGCTTTTTTGCCAGATATGACAACCAGGATCTGTTTAAAAAAGGATCGCGCGGCGGCAAACAGTTTGATGTACCCGATTGGATGATGGCCATGACCCAACATAAAGTTGGCAGCGGTGGTTTATTCTCTGTAAACACCATGTTTTCATTTGATCCGTTTTTGGTTGGGCCGGGCGGTTATCCGCTGCTTTACCAAACAGGTGAATCCTATAAAGGAAAGAAACTGGTAGATACCCAGCATCCGCATGATTTGTTTGCCGAACTGAGTGTAAACTACACGCAAAAAATAGCCAATGATGCGGATCTGTCACTTTCCTTCGGCGATCCGGGAGAACCTGCTTTAGGTCCGCCGGTATTTATGCACCGTTTATCAGCCATGAATGATCCGGATGCGCCGCTAGGCCATCATTACCAGGATGCTTCTCACATTACTTTTGGTGT
Organism: Bacteroidota bacterium; assembly: GCA_013287375.1. Taxonomy (GTDB): domain Bacteria; phylum Bacteroidota; class Bacteroidia; order Sphingobacteriales; family Sphingobacteriaceae; genus Mucilaginibacter. The sequence goes on from JABDDX010000059.1 coordinate 4,249, forward strand.
AGCTACTTTGGGTTTGAGGATAAGCAATGTAAAACTGGAAGGCTCAATATTTACAGGCAGGGAGCCTGATGAGTTTCGCTATAACTTTGACCCAATGCGCTTTGATTCCTATTCTGTTCGCTTATCCTATAACCCATCAAAAGAATGGGCGCTACAGGTTTCAAACGGCTGGATAAAAAGCCCCGAGGCGCTTGAGCCGTTGCAAAACGTGATCCGCTCCACAGCATCAGTCATCCACACCAAAATGCTGAATGAGGATAGCTACGTAGCCACCACATTAGTTTACGGGCAAAATCATTACTCCGACAATCAAAAAACGCTGCCGTCGGTATTATTGGAAAACAGTTTCCAGTGGCACAAAGTAGCGATTTATGACCGTTACGAATATGTATCCAAAGATGCAGATGAATTGGATTTAACAGGCGAGTTTCCGGCTAATCCAAACTTCAATATTAACGCCATCACTTTAGGCGTTAACCGCATCTTCAGCACATTTAAGCAAACCAATATCACTGGTGGAGTACAAGCCACAGCCAATATATCGCCAACTGCATTGCATTCGCTCTATGGCAGCGCGCCAATTGGCTTTGAGGTTTATATCAGAATATCACCCGCCTTGTTGAAGATGAAGAACGATAAGATGCAGGGAATGGATATGTAATCTGAACTGGGATTAAATGGATTTTATTGATTTACAGGATATAAGCATCCTGTAAATCAATAAAATCTGTTAAATCCTGGTTCTTACTGTTTCAACAATATGCGCCAAATGATGCCTCCCGTGCCAGGCGTATAAACCAAGCGCGCGTTTAAGTGATATGGTTTGACCCGATTCGGGATTAGTAAAAGTGCGGCTCCATTCGTTTTCGGTAAAGCTTTCCAGCAGGTTAACCCAATGGATATGTACGCCTTCCAAAATTCTTAATGACGATTCTACCGGTAAACGGTAATCGGGTTGTAATGCCCAATAAGCTTCTTCATAAGGTTTTATGGTGGGGTTATCCTCCGTCAAAGCCAGCTTAAATCGTACAATCGAGTTCATGTGGCTATCCGCTACGTGGTGTACCACTTGCCTTAAAGTCCAGCCGCCGGTGCGGTATGGAGTATCCAGCTGCTTATCGTTTAAACTGATAATAGCCTGGCGCATTTGCCCCGGCAACATTTTTATTTCGTTTATCCAACGCCTGATGTCATCATCAGTATATGATGCCGGTGGCGTGAATTTTCCCACCGGGTATTTCATTTGTTCGTCTGTCATAGTTGCTAAAAAAATCAAAATAGTCATAATTCTGATGTTCAGCAACACCACAAAATAAAAATCTCACGAAACTGCTATATTGCACCTTTATATAACCTCATTATTCAACCTATGAAAAAACTTTTTACACTACTATTCATAGCTGCCAGCGTTAATACTTTTGCCCAAAAGTTAGATACCCTGACTATCGAAAAAATAATGCGCGACCCCAAGTGGATCGGCGTAGCGCCATCCGACATTAAATGGAGCGACGATGGCAAAAAGATTTATTTTAAATGGAACCCCGACAATACTTTTAGGGATGAATTATATGCTATTACCCCCAATAACCTCACCCCGCAAAAAGTAAGCGATAAAGAGCAGCACGAAATAACACCCAATTACGGCAGCAAATGGAACCAGGCGCATACTTTAAAGGTCTATTCGCGTGATGGTGACATCTACCTGGAAAACATAAAATCAGGCAAAACCATACAGCTTACCCGCACTACTGATAACGAAAATTCGCCAACTTTTAATGTCGATGGAACCGAAGTTTTATTTATTAAAGCCGATAACCTATATGCGCTAAAACTTAACGGCGGGGAGCTAATACAACTAACCAATTTTGTAACATCAGCCCAAAAGAATAAAACTAACGATGAAACTGAGCAGGCAAAATGGTTGAAGGATCAACAGTTGGAATTATTCGACATTATTAAACTGGATGATAAAAACAAAAAGGCGGATGCTGAGGAGAAAAAGAAATTTCAACCTAAAAAGATAAAAGAACTGGTAACTGATGGCAGGGATGTTGACAATGTGGAGCTCAGCCCGGATGGCAGGTATATTACATACCGTTTAATCAAATCCGCAGATGATAAAAACACCATCGTACCAAATTACGTAACTCCAAGCGGTTATACGGAGGACATACAAAACCGCACCAAGGTTGGCGGCCCTCAGCCTGTTTGTGAATCATTTATTTATGATACACGGCGCGATTCGGCTTACAGCATCAACACAAAAAACATTGTTGGCATAAAAGATCTGCCTGATTATGTAAAGGATTATCCCGCTGAACTAGCCGATCGCACCAAACTAAACGAAGACCGTAAAGTGGTTGTTAACGGGCCAATATGGAATGAAAATGGCAAGCACGCCATTGTAGTAGTGAATGCCATTGATAATAAAGACCGCTGGATCATGGCGCTTAATGTGGAAAATGGCGCTTTATCCCTGCTCGACAGGCAGCATAACGATGCCTGGGTTGGCGGCGCGCCGGGTATTGCCGATGACTGGTACTCCACCGGGAATATTGATTGGCTGGATAATGATCATTTTTATTACCAGAGCGAAGCGAGCGGTTACAGCCATATTTACGTTTACAACATCAACAACGGCGATAAAAAACAATTAACCAATGGTAAATGGGAAGTACAAAACCTGCAATTATCGCATGATAAAAAAACGTTCTACTTCAATGCTAACATTGACCACCCCGGCGATTACCAGTATTACCGCCTGCCGGTAAGCGGCGGCGAGCCGGTTAAATTAACCTCTGTTAAAGGGGATAATGATGTATCACTTTCGCCTGATGAAAAATGGCTGGCAATAAGATATTCTTACACCAATAAACCCTGGGAATTATATCTGCAAGCAAATAAACCGGGAGGAAAAGCAGTGCAGGTAACACGGTCAACCTCTGCGGAATTTAATTCATACGCATGGCGGGATGCACCTATCATTACCTTTAAAAACCGTTATGGCAGTGATGTTTATGCACGATTATACCTGCCTAAAAACCCAGATCCGGCTAAACCAGCAGTTGTTTTTGTACATGGCGCTGGTTACTTGCAAAATGTGATGTATGCCTGGAGCTATTATTTCCGCGAGATGATGTTTAACAACATGCTGACCGATCAGGGTTATACTGTTTTAGATATTGATTATTCTGGCAGTGCTGGTTATGGTCGGGATTGGCGCACAGCCATCTATCGCCACATGGGTGGTAAGGATTTAAGCGACCAGGTAGATGGCGTTAAATATTTGGTTGATAATTATGGTGTAAACCCTAAGCATGTGGGCATTTATGGCGGATCATACGGTGGCTTTATGACTTTGATGGCCATGTTTACCGCGCCCGATGTATTTAAATCGGGTGCCGCGATACGTTCGGTAACCGATTGGGCGCATTATAATCATGAATACACTGCCGATATTTTAAATGAGCCTTATAATGATGAAAAAGCCTATCGCTTAAGCTCTCCTATTTATTTTGCGGATGGGCTAAAAGGGAACCTGCTAATGTTGCACGGCATGGTGGATCAGAATGTGAACTTTCAGGATATTGTTAGGCTAACCCAAAAACTAATCGAGTTACATAAAGAAAACTGGTGGCTAGCCCCTTACCCGGTAGAAGACCATGCATTTGAGCAACCCAGCAGCTGGACCGATGAGTATAAGCGCATCTATAAGCTTTTCCAGGAAACTTTGAAAACCTCTAATTAAGATTGTCATGCTGAACTTGTTTCAGCATCTCACATGCCAGGTATATAATTAGTAATTTGGCTTGTCCTGTGGTATCCCGAAACAAGTTCGGGATGATGGTACTCTTATTTAAAGGATCTATCATCCTATCATGGCTACAGATCAGAACCTCAAATACAATTAGTGAGTCAACCTTATGAAAAACTCTGTACTACTTTTGTTGTTGATATTTATTGGCTGCAAGCAAAGCAATGCGCCTGCAATTAAAATTAGTCTTATCGACAGTAATAAAACCCTGAAAATATCCGGCTTGGATTATGCTATTGTACAGGATATTAACCGCGATACCACCACCAATGTATGGCAAAATTTAATACAGATTTATTGCATGCCTGCCGATACGGACATGAAAGATTTTCAACCCATACAGCCGGGCAAATATATGGTGAAGGATAGCGCGGTGGTTTTCGTCCCGGATACACCTTTTAAACCACATCAAACTTATTTTATGCGCTATTATCGTTACGATAAAGGCAGTACCGCCTGGGATTACATCAAAAACCACCAAAAACCGGGCAAAAAGCAGTATCAGGATTTGATCTTCATGCCATGATAATTAAAATGATTTTGTATTTTGGGTCATTATAAACCTGTCATGAAAATCATCAACGCATTTTTTTTATTTTGCATACTACTATTCATCTGTTCTTGTAAAAAAACAGAGCAGCAAAGTGAGCCAAACTCAGCATTTAAATGGTTTGCTAATGGCACCAACTTTCACTATGACCTTTACACCAGTAGTGGTATCATAAAAAATTATGAAACCTTATCTGTTGTTAAAAATTCTTACACCGGCAATTTAGACCTAACCGAGTCAGCCCAAACTGATACTATTGGCGGATCTTTATATTTTGAGGATTTGCAAGGAGAATATGTTGTTAAATCAGACGGGTTATATGCTATTACTGTAGCAACTTGTGAATATCATATAGTTGATTATCCTACGTTTACTAGTCAATTTTTACCAAATAATCCAAAGGTAGGCCAGCAAATACCTGTTTATTTTTGTCAAGGTGATGTGGTTGATACGATCAATGTGCTTGCGTTAAATCAATCAGTAACTGTACCGTACGGCACCTTCAATACATACGTTATGCAATATAACTACGGACAGAAAGGTTATTGGGATCCAAACACAGGGTTAGTTATGTATGAAAGATTTGACAATAACGGAAATTTAAGCGGTACGTTAAAATTAGATAATGTCACACGGCAATAACGTTTCTTTTTGACTGACAGACAGTATAATTAATGCTTGTACACTTTGCAAATACAATAATATGTAGTATATTTGCATTCAAATTAAATGGAGGGGGCGCTGAGCCCCCTCTTTTAGTTATCAATCAAAATTATCAAACCGGATAATGAATATTGAAAATAAAGTAAAAGAACTGGTAGAAGAGAAGATAGCGGAGTTGAAACGTCCCGATTTGTTTTTGGTTGATGTAAAAATGCACGCCAACGGAAAACTGATTATATTAGTGGATGGCGACAACGGTATAGGTATTGCGGATTGTGCAGCCATAAGCCGTTACGTTGGTTTTAAGTTAGAAGAAGACAACGTAATTGAAGAAGCTTATAATTTAGAGGTTTCCTCGCCAGGATTGGATACACCGCTTACATCGGTAAGGCAGTATACCAAAAACATAGGCCGCGATCTGGCCATAAAAATGGTTGATGGCGCAAAACGCGAAGGCAAACTAACGGCCCTTGCGGAAGATGCCGTAGTAATTGAAGAACAAATTAAACAAAAAGGGAAAAAGGCCGAAGTAATTGAAAGCGTTATCCCGATAGATAAAATAACAGAAACGAAGGTTTTAATATCATTCAAGTAAGAACCATCATGAGCTGCCTCTTAAACAAACAAGCTCATGATAGCTTCATTACCATTGAAGAAAAAAACAATTTAATGAAAAATGAGCAATATTAATTTAATTGATTCTTTTCAGGAATTTAAAGATTTCAAAAACATCGATCGTCCAACTATGATGAGCGTTCTTGAGGACGTTTTCAGAAGCATGATCCGTAAAAAGTATGGCAATGATGAAAATTGCGATGTAATTGTAAACACAGATAATGGTGACCTTGAAATTTGGCGCACACGTGTGGTTATGGAAGACGGGTTTAGTGAGGATGATGACCTGGAAATTGAATTAGCGGAAGCGAAAACGCTTGACCCGGATTTAGAGGTGGGTGATGAGTACATTGAACAAATCACTTTAGAAAGCTTTGGCCGCCGTGCTATATTAGCAGCACGCCAAACATTGGTTTCTAAAATCCTGGAACTGGAGAAAGACGAAATTTTCAAAAAATATAAAGATCGCGTAGGCGAAATTGTAACCGGCGAAGTTTACCAGGTTTGGAAAAAAGAAACTTTGGTGCTTGATGATGAAGGTAACGAGTTATTATTACCTAAAACCGAGCAGATACCTGCCGATTACTTCAAAAAAGGTGATAGCGTAAAAGCCGTAGTATCAAAGGTTGATATGCTGAATAGCAACCCTAAGATCATCATCTCCCGTACTGCTCCTGAGTTTCTACAACGTTTGTTTGAGCAGGAAGTACCTGAAATTTTTGATGGCTTAATCACTATCAAGAAAATTGTACGCGAACCAGGCGAACGCGCTAAAGTAGCTGTAGAATCATATGACGACCGTATTGACCCGGTTGGCGCTTGTGTTGGTATGAAAGGGTCACGTATACACGGTATCGTTCGTGAGTTGAAGAACGAGAACATAGATGTGATAAACTACACTAACAATTTACAGTTATATATACAACGTGCTTTATCACCGGCTAAAATCACTTCTATTAAGTTAGATGATGAGAAAAAAACTGCCGCAGTTTATTTAAAACCCGACCAGGTATCATTAGCGATCGGTCGTGGTGGACATAACATTAAACTGGCAGGCAAATTAACAGGTTATGAAATTGATGTTTACCGTGAAGCTGACGAACAAGATGAGGATGTGGACATTGAAGAATTTTCAGACGAAATTGACAGCTGGATTTTGGACGAATTTAAACGCATTGGTTTAGATACGGCAAAATCAGTACTGGCATTAACAGTGGGCGAATTGGTAAAACGTACCGATTTAGAAGAAGAAACTGTTAAGGAAGTATTATCAATACTGCAAGCGGAGTTTGAATAAAGGTGATAACCAAAATTAAAATCGTATTTTTGCAAATAAATAAGGGAAGAAAAATTAATAAATGTCAGAAGACAAATCTATAAAGTTATTTAAAGCAGTAAAAGAGCTGAACATTGGTATGGGTACCATTGTCGATTTTTTGGCTACAAAAGGCTATAAGGTTGAAAAACAACCAATGGCTAAGCTGGACAACGACATGTACAATGCTTTGTTAAAAGAATTTGCTTTTGATAAGAGCATTAAGGAAGAAGCCAAGCAAATCAGCATTGGAAAGATTAGGAAGGATGAGCCTGAACAGGCCAAACCTGCTGATTTCCGTCGTGGACGTGATTTTGAGAATGAAGAAATTCTGATCAAAAACGCGGGTAACTACGCGCCTCAGCAAGCCGAAAAACCAAAACCGGAACCCGAAGTTAAAAAGGCAGAAGAGCAGCAAGCTCCTACTTTGCCGGGTGTAAAGGTTGTTGGCAGCATCAACCTTGATGATCTGAACGCCAAACCACAATTTGGCGACAAAAAAGAAACACCTGTGGTTAAACAGGAAGAAGCGCCCGCGCCGCAACCTGAACCAAAGAAAGAAGAAATAAAACCTGAACCGGTTGCTGAGGTGAAGAAGGAAGTAGTTCCTGAACCACCAAAAGTTGAAATCCCGGTTGCGGAAGCTCCGAAAGTGGAAGCTCCTGTAGTGGTCGAAGCTCCAAAAGCTGAAGCTCCTGTAGTAGCGGCACCTCCGGTTACTCCGCCTGCAGCACCTGTTGCTGTGGCCGAACCTGTTACTCCAACACCTCCTGCTGCTGAAGAGCCTCAGGAAAATGAAGTAATACGCGCCAAAGCGGAGCGCCTTACCGGGCCCAACATTATTGGTAAGATACAATTGCCGGATGCGCAAAAACGTAACCCTGTTGCATCGTCATCAAATAATAGTGCCGACCAGAAACGTAAACGCAAGCGTAAAGACAGCCAGGGCGGAAACCATCAACATGGTGGTGGCGGTGGTAATAACCAGCAAAGCCAGGCGCCTATTACGCCGTCAGGGCCGGTTAATCCAAACCGTCCGGATTTCAGGAACAGGGGAAATAATCCTCCTGCTGCCGGTGGCGGACAAGGTGGTGGCAACCGACCTGATTTTAGAGGCAATAGAAATACTACGCCTCACCATAACTCAGGGCCTAAGGAAGAACCATCAGAAAAAGATATACAAGACCAGATTAAGGCTACTCTTGCCCGTTTAAGCGGCGCAGGTAAGTCAGGTAAATTTGCACAGCGCGCTAAATTCCGTCGTCAAAAACGTGATGATGTTGCCGCTACTGCTGAGGAACTGGCATTAGAGCAGGAATCACAATCGAAAATATTAAAGGCAACCGAATTTGTTACGGCTAATGAGCTGGCATCAATGATGGATGTACCGGTAACACAGATCATCTCAACTTGTATGAGTTTGGGTATGTTCGTATCCATCAACCAAAGGCTTGATGCGGAAACGCTGGCTATTGTGGCTGATGAGTTTGGTTACCAGATAGAGTTTGTTAAACCACAGGATGAAGAGGGAAGCCTTGACCAGCCTGATGATCCGGCAGATTTAGTACCGCGCGCTCCAATTGTGACCATCATGGGCCACGTTGACCACGGTAAAACATCATTACTGGATTTTATACGCAAAACAAACGTTATAGGTGGCGAAGCAGGTGGTATCACCCAGCACATTGGCGCTTATGAGGTAACATTACCTGACGATAAAGGAAAGATCACTTTCTTAGATACACCGGGCCACGAAGCGTTTACCGCTATGCGTGCCAGGGGTGCCCAGGTAACCGATATTGTAATTATAGTTATTGCTGCTGATGACAGCGTGATGCCGCAAACTCGTGAGGCCATAAACCACGCGCAGGCTGCAGGTGCACCAATCATCTTTGCATTCAATAAAATTGACAGGCCGGGCGCTAACGCGGACAGGATCCGTGAGCAACTATCTGCCATGAACATATTGGTTGAAGAATGGGGTGGTAAATATCAAACCCAGGAAATATCAGCCAAAACAGGCTTAAATATTGAGTTATTATTAGAGAAAGTATTACTGGAAGCAGAATTACTTGAACTAAAAGCTAACCCTAACAAAAGAGCCGTTGGTACCGTTATTGAAGCAGCTTTGGATAAAGGCCGTGGTATTGTTACCACTATATTGGTACAGGCAGGCCGCCTAAAAGTAGGCGATCCGATATTAGCCGGTTGTTACAGCGGTCGTGTTAAAGCATTAACTAACGAACGTGGCCAAAGGGTTGAATCTGCAGGACCATCAACACCGGTTCAGGTGCTAGGTATGCAGGGCGCGCCTACCGCGGGTGATAAATTCAACGTACTGGAAAGTGAAGTTGAAGCTCGTGAAATCGCGAACAAACGTTTACAGTTACAACGCGAACAAGGTTTACGCACACAGAAACACATCACACTTGATGAAATCGGCCGCCGTTTGGCAGTTGGTAACTTTAAGGAGCTTAACATTATTGTTAAAGGTGACGTGGATGGTTCAATTGAAGCGTTATCCGATTCATTGTTAAAACTATCTACCGAACAGATACAGGTAAATATCATATCGAAAGCAGTTGGTCAGATCTCAGAATCCGACGTATTGCTGGCATCTGCATCAGACGCGATCATCATTGGTTTCCAGGTAAGGCCGTCAGGCAGTGCACGTAAACTTGCTGAAGCTGAGCAGATAGACATCAGGCTATACTCTATTATTTATGACGCCATAAATGAGATAAAAGCCGCGATGGAAGGTATGCTTGCTCCAACCTTTGAAGAGAAGATTGTTGCTAACGTTGAAATACGCGAAACATTCAAAATTAGCAAGGTTGGTACTATTGCAGGTTGTATGGTTCTGGATGGTAAAATTACCCGTAACAGTAAAATACGTATCATTCGCGAAGGTGTTGTAATATATACCGGTGAATTGGCTTCGTTAAAACGCTTTAAAGACGATGTTAAAGAAGTTACCGCGAACTATGAGTGTGGTCTGAACATACAAAACTTTAACAACATTGAAGTTGGCGATATAGTTGAAGCTTACGAAAACGTAGAGGTTAAAAGGAAGCTGTAATCAGTTACCTTAACCAACATAAATAAAAAAGGCTGCTTCCTAAACGGAGCAGCCTTTTTCTTTGTAGCAAAGCTTGTTTTACAAGCAAAGCTAACTACCTTCTGTGGTAGTGATGACGACGGTGATGGTGATGATATGCACTTTCTGCACTCACTGCGGTGTAGCTAAATAAAGCTATCATCAAAACCGCCAAAACTCTTGCTGCTTTCATAATTATTGTTTTTTGTTGTTTATAACACTATAAATATAAATGGTATAAATTGATTTTTGTTCCATATTCACACAAATATTACAAACAATAGTTGGCTATTGGGTAAGCAAACCCACTACCAGTTTCTTCCATTGTGGTCCCGACAGACCTGCACGGGCAGATAATGCCACTATAGTATTACGCACGGAATCATAAATATTAACATCAGTATTGTTCACCACTTCGTTTCTGCCATGTACAGCCGCGCTTACGTGGTTCAGGTAGCGTTCTATAATAAAGGTACTGGTAGCGTCGTGACTGAAGAAGTGGGCTATTGAGCCTTCGTTTGTACGAGGATTGGCAACAGGCCTAACCGTCATGGTGATATATTCAGATTCCGCTTTAGCGCCCTCCACATCAATTATTTCTTCTATCCGCACCCATTCCAGTCCACCGCCGGCAATTGAGCCTGGAGCGGGCAGATTAATATAGAAATGATCACCCTTTTCAGCCAGCTTATATTCCTCGTTACCCTTCGTATCGGTTATAGAGAATTTTGACGACCCTGGTCCGCTAAAGGTATGCCAGTTTGAAACATCTTTTAATCTGCCTTTAGCCAGTTGAAATAGTTCATGAGCCTTTTCCTTGCTCTCGCAATCAACAAAATGAATCACGTCGGTATGCTCGCCTTCGTACTGTATAGGAATATTATCAGATGCGTTGTTCATGCTTTTTATTTAGATAACAACTATCCGGCACAACAGTTTCACGCTATAATTGAATAAAAAAGAACATTATAAATAGCCTTGTATTAAATTAAAAAGCTCATTTTTAAAGCGATATACAGCTAATAAAACTTTTTTTAAATAAGCCCTTGTGTAAATATAAAATCTCCTTATATTTGCCATCCCAAACGGAGTGGTAGTTCAGCTGGTTAGAATACATGCCTGTCACGCATGGGGTCGCGGGTTCGAGTCCCGTCCATTCCGCCAAAAGCATTTTAAAAATGTTCAAAAGCCTTTAAATCGTATGATTTAGAGGCTTTTTTGGTTCTAAGCCCCTCCAAAGCAACCCGTATTATTCAATGTTTAAGCGCGTCATTCATGACGTCTTTAATATTGAAAAAAAAGACGCGCTGAAATCAATATAATAAACTGATTATCAAGATGTTAAAAAATTGAACATCTTGATTTAAAGACGCTGCATTTCGACATTTGTTTAACCCTTTAATGTTCGTTATGTTAGAAAAAAGCTTCGGGTTGTTCTTCTTTCTGAAGAAACCCAAAAATGAAAAAGGAAATGCCAGGTACATATACCTGCGTTTAACGGTTAATGGTATATCAAAAGATGTAGCCATTAAAAGGCAATGGGATAATTTGCGCTGGAATGCTTCGGCAGGCCGTGCGACCGGCTTAAAAGAAGACGCTATTGCCTGGATTTTAAGGTTATACAATTGGATAAATATCAATCCCTGAATGGAGAAATCGAGGCGGTCAGGAGAAATGCTATTCCGGTTAGCGGTAACAATTCAACCAAATTTGAGGTGGATATCAGCAAATATGAATACGTAGCTGATAAACGGGCAAAAGATTTAGAAGGTACCGTTATTTACGTTTACTCGCCTGAAATGATTGCTTTGGAAAAATTCCGGGCACTTTGCCAGCAAAACCTGGAATACCGTAATGTTGTTTACAGCATGACACCTAAAGCAAGAGGCAGAGATTTTTATGATATTCATAATTTGGTAAAGTCGTTTACACTCGATTTATCAAAAGCAGAAAATAAGGAACTATGCAAGCTTATTTTCGACGCTAAGCGTGTTCCATTAAGCTACCTCACTCAATTAAGCGACCAATATGAATTGCATCGGCAGAGTTGGCCAAGTGTTGTGGATACCATAAATCAAAAAGAAGATTTAAAGGATTTTGATTATTACTTTTCTTTTGTGAAAGAAATAGCGTTCCGGCTTGTTTAGAAACCTTTTGGATAATACAATTTCCAACGGTCGGAAAAATTCTTGTTGCGGATATTATAAGTGAGATAAAAATTAAACTCTTTTTTCTTATCGAAAAGTTTAAGTGTACTTTCATCGTATCCCGCTTTTTCCAGATAAAAACCGATGACCTGGTCATAAGGATATATGTAATCAATCTGATCTAAATAGGACGCCATTTTTTTTACAACCACCTGTTCCATTCCCAGTTTGAAAGCTTCTAATACTTCAAACACACCACCGGCATATACTGGCCTGACTGCACAATCGATCAGCGTTCTTTCCACATCGGTGTAATGGAAATGCTGATGGTCATTGTAGTTTTTAATGACACCTAGTTTCCCTGTTCTTTTCCCGTTTGTAATAATGATTTTTTTTTCATCAAGACTATAGGATATAGAACTCTTTCGCTGCTCACTGGCAAATGCTCTGTCAATTGCCTCTTGGGTTATATCCGGGTTGTCTGAGCGACCGTATGAATCTGACGTATGTTCTGCATTGAGATAAAATGTTTTAGGGATTTGCTGCGTTAAACCGTGCAAGTATAAAGCCGAATAATAACAAAAAAAGGAATCAGATTTTAGACCTGAAATTACAGTGAAGTCTTCCTGGGTTTTCCATGAATAAATTTCTTTCTCCTTATTCGTTTTATCACGAAATGAATTGGTTAATAGTAATTTTCTTTTTTTCAGGTAATCAATAATGTATTTTACCCCTTTATCATGGGATAATCCCCATTCATAGCGATGTCGCTCAATAAGGTCGTACAAACGGAATTCTGTAAAGGCCCAGGCATCAGCGTTATTGAAAAAATCGTTGATGGTATCTTGGAAAGGATCGAGTGAGTGTTTTCTACCCATTGGGATAAAATACTGATGCAAAGCATATATGCTTTGCATCGCAAATATAATAGTTTTGATTCACATTTTCCAAATTTAAATCAAAAAAAAGAAGGGTTGATTGTATCCAATTTATTTGCGAAAAGACGACTACCTGCCAGCATATATGCTGGCAGATGCTAAGTTATCGTTTTTTGAGGACATTTGCAAGTAAATCACGTGTAACTATACAAGTTAAATTTTGAGAAAAAAATATTATAAGACGTTAAATTTAGAATAGTTTATTTTAATTCTTATTTTGGTACTATGAGTACCAGTAATGCGTCAAAAATAAACCAATTAATGCAGCCTCTTACTTGAAATTTTAAATGATATGAATATCTATACCTTTTCGGGTATAATACAACTCTTTGATCACAAATGAGTTGTATTTTTATAGGCATGTAATCGGTTTATTTCCGATTATCTTATTGGTTTTTTACAATTAATATGGATATCAATCAGACCATAGCGAATTACTCAGAGCAACCCATAACACGACAACTTTTAAAATCCTAGTTAAAAGACTATAAGCGGCCTAATGATAAGATAAGCGCATTGAAGTCGGAAGGCCTTTTAACTTTAGTCAAAAGAGGTATTTATATCGCTGGTCCTAAATTATACTCCAGACAGCCTGAAAATCCTTTGTTAGCGAATCACCTACTTGGCCCCAGTTATGTATCTATTGATTCTGCTTTATCTTTCCATGGTCTAATACCTGAGCGCGTATATTCGGTCACCTCGATGACAACAAAAGCATCCCGAGCTTTTGATACGCCAATAGGCTTATTTACTTATATTCAATTGCCTTTACCTTACTATGCCTTTGGAATTAATATGGTCGGGCTAACAAATGCGCAATACGCGATGATCGCCAGTCCTGAAAAGGCAATATGCGATAAGATCATTAATACATCAGGGTTAATCTTGCGAAGCATTAGCAGTGCTGGTAATTATTTGTTAGATAATTTGCGAATGGATGAAGAAATATTGAAAGCGCTAAATACTCAAATGATGAGAGAATGGTTGCCTGATGCTCCTAAAAAGGAAAGTTTAAACTTTGTTATTACATTGATTGAAAGTTTATAACCAGGACAATATTTTGAAAAAAATCAACCGCCGCATTTCCTCCCCTGGCAAGGGAAAAAAATAAAATCCTCATTCCCCGCAGCCGCGAAGATAGCCCACGCCGGAATCAAACGTCAAGGGTGCACAAGCGGGCCGTTGTGTCCGCTTCCAGCGGTTGGTCCGCCCCTGACATTGATCCGGCTAAGCGCTTTTGTTGCTTAAGCGTTGAATAAGGATGGGGCGTTCATTGATTACCTGAACCTGTTAAATTGTTACTTGCAATAAGCAAACATGTGTCAATAAACGCATTGATTTAAAGCCAGAAGTTTATTAAGGCACATTTTCAAAAGCGCAATATGGTTAATAGCGAGGTTTGTAATCTATTAAATAGACACCTCTTCCAATTTTTTTTCACATCGTTAAAACTTGCCCAAAATTTACACATACTTCAAAAAAGGGAATATAATGTCAACTGATGTTGACAGACAAAGTCTG
>JABDDX010000060.1 GCA_013287375.1 Bacteroidota bacterium
GCAGGCGAGCGCCGCAAAACTTAAAACCCTGACGGGATAAAAAAACATCTATTCATCATCGGGAAAACCCAAACATTTTATTAAAATCCAAATAAACATTAAAATTCTAATAAAAACATGCCGGAAATAGTGGTTGCGCATTGTAGTGAACATTTGTGCCCGTAAACATACTCAAACGAGCCATGCCGCTTTATTGCATGTGGATACATTTGTTTACCAATAAAATATAAACCTTAAATTAAAAATTATGAGAATTAAACAACAAGCATTTTTGCTATTAGCAATTTCATGCGTGGCCTTTGCCTGCAAAAAAAGTTCAGTTAAGCCACAAAGTACCGATCCCAAAGTGCTGGCAAATTGGTCGTCATCTGCACAATATGCCTCGTGGGACGCCGGCAGCGGTTACACTATCGAGAACAATATATGGGGAAGTGGCGCTGGCTTTCAATCTATTTGGGCAAATACCTACAGCAACTGGGGGGTATGGTCCGACCAGCCTAATACAAGTGGCGTAAAGTCATACCCAAATTCAGATTACGGTGTTCATCAAACGTTTAGCGGCTTACACACTGTTCAAAGCAGTTTTAATGTAACAGTTCCCAGCAGTGGTGCTGCTGCCGAAAGTACCTATGATATATGGTGCAATAACTATGCTTATGAAATTATGATATGGGAGAATTGGACCGGTAGTGTAAACCCAATTGCTGTCGGCTATAATGGCAATGGTACTCCAATAGCGACTTACACCAATGTAACACCCACTGCCGGAGGACCAACTTATACCGTTTATGTAGGCTCTAACGGAACGAATGCTGTATATTCTTTTTTAAACAATAGTCAAACATCATCCGGCACTGTTAACATAAAGGATATTCTTAATTATATTCAGAGTAAAGGGATAACCTTTACCACGCTGAATAAGGTTCAGTTCGGGTTTGAGATCACTTCATCAAATGGTGGCCTTAATTTCGACTGCAACAGCTATTCAGCCACTGTCAACTAATTTTTTATTTATTAAGGAATGCCCCCTTACAACTATCTAACAATTAGGTTCAGTCCAAAAAAAGCCTCAGTATTTTTAATACTGAGGCTTTTGGCTTTTTAAAGAGTAGAAAGAAGTGACCCAATGTCAAACCTTACTAGCATATTCATCGAATATTTCCAAATCGTACATTCCAGGTAGATCTTTATTACGGTCAATTCGACCATGGTTACCAGGTTATTTTTAACAAAGTGATACCTTGTCTTTCTAAATCAAAATTAATTTTCGCTTTTCCTTTTATTGGGGTAATATATTTTGCAGAAGAAATTTCTTGTAGCTGGCCTGCAGTCTCCAATGTTTTGTATTCATCCGCTGTTGGTTCCTTTGGTGAACCCATCTTTTCCCACATAGTATAAGCATTACTATGCTCCTGGTCGATTATATATTGGGTCAGCAACAGACGTTGTTGCGGAAGTCCTTTTACCATAACAGAAACTGTTGTTGGTGGAACATTGATGTCGTTTTTATCATGATAATTCCAAACCATAATGTTGGCAACATTTGTACTTTTTGTGGCCAATGCGTTTACATCCGGCTCTTCCCCTCTTACGCTGGAGTCGCGCATGGTGATATAGTTTTGCTTTGATGTGGATATTGTCGCTACCCTGTTACCTTTCATCATACCCAACATCCTGAATACATTCAAAACAGGTTTATCAATGCCATTTGTGGCTAGGTCCCTAAAGCCCCTGAAATAAGGCTGGTCTTCAAATTCAAATGCCCATGTTACTGCACCTGTCAGGTTAACCCCTCTTTTTTTCGCCAGATCATAGGTGCGGGTCATCACCGCTGCCGTATAGCTGGCATACATGGTGTTGTTACGGTAGGCATATTCAGGATGAAGGTCTCCCGCGCAGGCCGCACAACCCTCAGGATCTGATTCTCCTATAATTATGGGTATATTTTTTAACGAGGGTATAGATGAAACGATCTCAAATCCTTTGTCGATGCTCCTTAGCTGGTTCCCTATATTCATCCATACAACCCCATCGATAAGCTTAGGAGCACCTTTGGCATGAAATGTTATAAAATCAAGCGGCGCGCCCTTTTTAGCGGTAACATAATTCTTACCACTAACGATATGCGTTAAAAATTTTCGCAGGAGTTCGCCACCTGATTTCCCATCGGGGCTAGTGGTTTCCGGCCCACCTATTTTTGCAGTTGGCAATGCCCGCTTTACCGCATCTGCGGTGTAATCATATAATTTGATATACTCTTCCGGGTCTCCTTTCCAGTAAAAGGTTAAATCCGGCTCATTCCATACTTCCCAATACCAGCTCTCCACTTCTTTTTTGCCATAACGATGTACAGAATGCTTTACCCATTGAAAAACCAACTCAGCCCATTTTTCATAACTCTTCGGTGGGTAAGACCATCCTGAATAATGTTTCAGTTTTGTTTTATCCAATAGATTTTCTTGACTTATAGATCCTGGATTTACAGACAGCGCTTCCGGCATGAAGCCAATTTCGGCAATGGGTTTCATACCACGTCGAATATAGGTATCAAAAATACTGTCAATAATTTTCCAGTTATAAACCGGTTTCCCATTGGAGTCTTCTGTATAGGCGTTAGTTGAACTCCATTTTAAGCCAGGGGTACCATCGCCACTGGTCAGCATATTATGGGCTCGTACACTTACCGTCACCGGGCTTAAAGCAGCGATTTCGGTCAGCAATTTTTTCCCGTCTTTCATATAGGTATAGTTAGCCTCATCGTATCCAAAAAACGGCCATATCGGGGATAGCGTTCCCTGGCTTTGCAATAAATTTACATCGACAGAAACTGCCGGGCTTTTAGATTGTCCATAGCCCCCTAATGATATTGATAGCAAGGTAAAGAAGAAAAAATATCTTGAAACAATTTTGGTTCTCATAATAATGGCTTTTTAATGAAATTCAATTAGATGATAAATTCAACCTTGTTGAACAAATATATAGGCGCGTCTGATCTTGTCATATATCGTAGTCGTCGACAAAACGCCACGTCGAATCCTATATTCGTCCTGCAGCAATTGATATTTAATTATCATTAAAACTGTTTGTAGATTTAATGATAATTTTTTAACCTATTTCATCGAATATTTCCAAACTGTACATTCTCTGATCGATTTTTGGTATCAATTATTTGCAGAATAGTAGAAGGGCCGAGATCCGCAGGCTGATCCCATGAACGTAATGCCCAAACCAGTTTCCTCTGTTTATTAACTTCTATGAACTGAACTTGCGTCTTATTTCCTTTTCCTGCCCAATTATTGATAATAGTATTTCCGTTATCCAGGCGATAAGCCATTTGCCATCCGCCAAACTTAAAGCCAGGCAGATCCTTGCCGGAGTAACTCCAAACTACCTCCCCTGTCCTGTCATATTCTTCTACCTGTGGGATACGCTCCTCCGCTACCAATACATTGCCATTTTTAAGTGGCGTAACTCCCCAAACCTGAGGAACGTTTAAAGTCCATATTACCTTTCCATCACTATTATACTCAACTATTTTATGAAGGTCCATATGTGCCAGCATCAGTGTGCCGTTAATGGTTAGCCTTGCATGCCTGAATTGCGGATGAACCTGGCCGGGATTACCAACCGGAACTTCAAATTCCTTTTCTACCGTGTTGGTTTTTATATTCATTACAATCACTTTTGCAATTTTGCCGTTTTGAACGAATAGCACATGATCTGTCCCTATTGGAACCGCAGTATGAACTTCATTGCCGTCCGGGACGTCATAATTCCAGAGCACATTTTTTTGTTGATCGATTAATGTAACACCGAATTGATGGGCAAACAGGATATTGCCATTTGAAAGCATGACCGCATCGCTTATCTCCCCTTTGGCAGGATGCATATAGGCCCAAACAACCGAACCACCCTTAACGATAAACATAGTTTCAGGGCCGCCCTCACCGGCATATAGAAAATCATGTTCGTAGAGGCCATTTCCTGGGATTGTTACAGGTGAACTACGAACTGTGTCAGCAGTCGTTTGTGCTTTGCAAAATAAACTCAGGGACATTAGTCCCATAGTAATTAAAATCTGGTGTGTTATCATTTCATTTTTTATAAAGTCGTTCATTTACCAGTAAAATCCCCTACGCTTGGGTATTCATTTTAATTACGACTTGCTTATTTATTTATAAGACTATCTGTCACCTGTAAATCAGATATCTGATTGAAAATTGGCTTATTATCAATCGTCATTCGGGGTGCATTCAATTCTTTTAAATATAAACCTTGTACATCATTAGCTATGAGAACAGGCCGTGTATCTGACTTGATCATGTTAATTTCGACCGCTGTGATTTTAATGTTTTTAGCGTGTCGTATAAAAAAACCATAGGCCGGGGCTTCGCCGAACATTCCCGGCTCCGGATACATGCCTTCATTTTCCGGCGGATTCGCCTCGGTACCATTCGGGGTCAATCCTCCCTTTACATATAGCTTAATATTGCTTAATGTAACATCTTCTATATCATGGCCAGGGATTCCACTTACGGTACATACGTAATGAGGCTCGGCATTATAAATCACTACATTACTAATCAATATTCTCCGTAACTGGCCAACTGGTGTGCCGGCAGGGCTTCGCATGCGTGAGCCTAAGCGAAGAAATATCGGGTCGCTTACAACATCCCGCATCGTGATGTTAGTTACCGCAACATCTTCTAGCTCTGCGCCATCAACCGTTTCAAGGGCTAATCCCCTGCAATAATCAAATACACAGTTAGATATCGTAATATTTTTAAAACCTCCATTGGACTCTGTACCTAATTTAATCCGGCCTGTGGGATGGGATACGGAATGCTTGAAAGTTCCGTTTAAAAGCGTTCCCACATCATAACCGCTAACCTGGCAATTGGTAATAGTTACATTTTCGGTGTTGCGGGCATAGCCCAAAGCATAAGTGCTTTTTAAACATATCCCATCATCGTATGGGGAGTTAACAAAACAATTCGACACTCTAACATTTTTACAGCAATCAATGTCCATACCATCACGGTTGGTATCCTCCTTAATATTATCAATAGTAAGATTATCTGTGCCGGTAGCTAGTATTCCGAACCAGCCCCCGCTGAGAATGGAAATGTCCCGGATAATGACATTCCTGCATCGCAAAAGTACTATCGCCTTATTTCCAAGTTTGCTATCATCTTTCGAGTCTCTAAGCAGTCCCTTACCCCAGATCGTCCCGGGTCCCAGGATGGAAACATCATGAAGGTCTTCACCCCAAATCAAGCTGTTATGAAAATGACTGTGTCCATAGTCTTGATAAGCTGTGTTGACAGTTGTTTCTGCCGGGTCATATTCGCCGTTCGCTTCTGATTGTGTAGCTATAATTACAGCGCCCTGGTCCAGGTAAAGCGATATATTGCTTTTTAAATGGATGGAACCGGACAAATAATTACCTGCGGGTAAAAGGACGGTTCCCCCACCGGCTTTGGCTGCAGCGTCGATAGTGTTATTTATCGCTTTTGAATCAAGGGCTATCCCATCGCCTTTGGCGCCATAGTCCTTCACATTGTAACCGCTTGCTCCGGGAGAAACCGCCCGGGCTGTGGTAGTGGCCAACAGGCAACTACTAATCAGAAATAAAATTGATCTATTTGTCATGTAGCTTTAGTTTTGCATTTTTCACATCAATTGCCTTCACAGCTGCTGCCCGGTTTCCGAAACTGTTTCTCACATAGGTAAGAACATCGGCGATTTGTTTGTCAGACAAATAGCTGAAAGATGGCATGACATTCTGAAATGGCTGTCCATCGATAGTAGCATGGCCTAATCCTCCTAATAACACGTTGATAGATTTAGACTTCAGGCCTAAAACGTAACTTGTTTTAATAAGGGGCGGGTTCATATTTTGCACACCTCCGCCATCTGCCTGGTGGCAAACCGCACAATTTTTAATATATATTGCCTTGCCGCTTAAAACCGAAGACCTGATTGCAGCCGGTATGATCGCGGCGGTGGCCTGGTGTTTTGCCACGGTAGCCGGTTTTATGGTCTTAGATCTGGCGGCGGTGACCCTGGTCGGTGTAACAACCGGTTTGATTGCACCTTGTTTATAGCTTATCTTGTAGATTGTTCCTTTCAGATCATCACAAACATATAGGGAACCGTCAGGACCTTGAGCTAGGCCGCAGGGACGGTGCTCGGCACGGCCTGAGGCTGTATTTTCAGGCGAACCGGAAAAACTATCAGCAAATACTTCCCAATCGCCATAGGGCTTTCCATCTTTAAATGGCTGGAATACAATAAAATAACCTTTCTGAGGCTCCGGAGCACGGTTCCAGGATCCATGAAAAGCTATAAATGCACCATTTTTATAGTGCTCAGGAAACATATTTCCTGTATAAAAAAGGATATCATTGGGCGCCATATGGCCTGGGTAGGCGGCGACCGGGTCGATATATTTACTGTCGCCTTCTTTTTTTCCATCGCCGCCATATTCGGGCGCTACTATTTTTTTATGCTGAAGCTGGTCATAATAAATAAACGGCCAGCCTGCATTGTCGCCATTGTTTAGCGCATACATACACTCAGCGGGTAGTTCGGCGGATTGTTTTACTGTATAAAGCGCAGGAAATAAGTTATTCAATTGATCCCTGCCATGTTGCATAACATAGATTTGGTCAGTTTGTGTATTGTAATCTATAGCTACCACGTTTCTTAGACCAGTAGCGTAACGTATACCATCCTGATAGGTTTGGTTCAACTTATCAGGTTTAAATTGCCATACGCCACCGACAGTTTCGAGCAAGGGACAGCCAGGTATTCCCTGTGACCCGGGCTGCCTGTCATTGATCTGACAGGAGTTCGAAGGACAGCCGATAGGAATGTACATATTACCTTCCTTATCCATCATGATCGATTTGGTTTCATGAGTCCCTTTGTCGATCAAACCGGTTACAATCCTTTCCGGTGAATCCGGATTGATCACTTCTTCATCATTATTAAGTTTGTATCTGAATATTTCTGAGTTTGAGGCATCATAAAGATATCCATTCCAGATATGAATCCCTGTTCCGCCATAATTGCCAAAGCCGCCGATGACTGTTGCTTTATTGTCTTTTTCCGAAAGCAACAAAGTCCCCTTGCCGTTTACAGTTCGGGCCAATCTTACATATATTTTCCCTTTAGGTGTAACGATCAGGTGCCTCGTACTACCGAGGCCAGCAATCAAAGCATTTGCAGTAAAACCGTCTGGTGTTTTGAGCCCGGCATTATCCTGGGCAAATAAGTTTGAGCTAGAGGTTAGCAGTAATAAAAAAAACAGACTTATAAATTTGTTGTTGATCATAAATACTAAAAAAATTATCGTTGAAAGCCACCCTTTTCAGGTTTAAATTTCACCGTTTATTCTAATTCATTAATTAAGGGTACAGCGGGATGTAGGGGGATCGTGCAATTGGTCCCTCTCAAGAGAGAGGGGCCTGAAATCATTCCTCTCCTGGTTCCCTACTTACTAACCCTCACCAGTACCACTCCATGCGTTGGCACCACAACCTTAAACAGCTTATTATCGGTCATCAAATATTTTTGGCGCCATACATCACGTACTTTAGTGTAGCCACTTATACCCAGATCACTCCAGTTCAGGGTTATTGTTTGAAATTTGTCTGATATGTTAAATATCCCCACAGCTTTACTCCCATCCTGTAACTCTTTTACATATACCAAATAGCCATCCTTGTTAAGCACCTGTACAGCCTCCTTACCCAGGTCATCCTGGTTAATGGCTATAACTTCATCATTGGTAAGCAGGTTAAGCGTAAATCTATCCAGATGCCCCAAGTCGCAGCCTATAAGCAATGGGGATGCCAGTAAGCTCCATAAGCTGATGTGGGTATATTGTTCATCAGGCGTTAGTTTCGTATTGTGCTGCGCATCGCCCCAGCCTACTTTGCCTACAACCAGCATATCCGGGTCGTTAAAATGCCCGGGACGGGCATGCGGAGCTTCTCGTTGCTGATAGAAACCAATCTCGCTCATACTGTGCCAGCTATCGTTTATATCACCGGTGGTACGCCAGCTGTTACCGCCAACCTCACCCGCCCAGTTCCAGCTATCGCCCATACCATACTGGCAAAAACTGAACATAATATCACGGTTCACCTTATCTAATGCCGCACGCATTACCTGGTAAGGCTTTTTGTAATCGTCAATACTTGGTTCGCTCGGCGCAATGTCACCATAAGAGCACCAGTCATACTTCAAATAATCAATACCCCAGTCTCCATAGGTTTTGGCATCCTGTTCTTCATGCTGATAGCTACCCAGATACCCACCGCAGGTTTTTGGTCCCGGCGATGAATAGATCCCAAACTTTAACCCCAGGCTATGCACATAATCTGATAGCGCTTTCATATCCGGGAATTTTTCATTCGCCACGATCTCACCTGTTGCCGCACGTTCAGGGGCTTCCCAGCCGTCGTCAATATTTACATAAGCCCATCCGTGCGCACTTAACTTATCGGCAATCGTTTTGGCTGCTACACGTACTTTGGCATCGTTTACACTCAGGCCAAAGGCGTTCCAGCTATTCCACCCCAAAGCAGGGGTTAAACCTATAACATCGCCAATTTTAATGGTAAATTTCTTAAATGCAGTACCAAGCCTGTTATGTACGCTGATGAGTACCGGGTAATCACCTTGTTGAGCTACCGATCCGCTTATAATACCCGTTGCCGGGTCTAAGGCTAAACCCGCAGGCAAATTATCAACCTTATAAGTCAAAGGCAGTACACCTGTTGCCGGTATTTTGTACAAAAATGCATTGCCGGGATGTGCGCCGTACACATCCGGACCATTAATTTTAGCTTTGGCGCTCACATATGGGGTCAGGATATAGGGTGTGTTCTCAGTCTTCACCAATTGCTCACCTGATTTTTCATCGGTAAAAGTATAAGTGATCAGATATGATTTTTGCGCCAGTTCGCCAATACTGAAAGCGTAAGTAAACGGTCTCCCTGCCGAAAAATCAACATCATTTGTTTTCTGATAGATCACGGCATTGGTTTCCGGGTCGGTGACCTTAAAATCCAACTTCCCTTTGTAGCTGTAATTACTGCTTGTTGCAATTTTTATGCTTTTGCTCAGGCTGTTTTTATCGCCATAAATAAAATCGCCATCAGTATTAAAATAAGCATTGTCCATAACATCAACCATGCTGATCTTAAACCTATCCTTATCGCCGTAAATGCCACCGTCTCCGCCGCTATCAAAAATGCGAACGGAGATCACATTTTCTCTATCCCATAAAATAGCCGGGTTATTCGCACCAATTACTATTTTGCATAGTCCGTACAGGCCTGTCTTTATATCGCCATTGTTATTACGGCCAATCAGTTTGCCGTTCAGATAAACATCATAACCATCATCGCCATACCCCATTTCAAAACGTATACTGTCCTTAAAAAAGGCTTTATCTTTTAATGCAGATGGTATAAACGTGTGTAACCTGTACCAACCGAAACCATCATACTTATCATGCCCCTGTGATTCCCAGCTATGCAGTATACTGATAGGTTGCCAGCCGATGTCATTATAATCGGGCGCGGCCCATTGGGTTGAATCACCTGTCTTAAATTTCCAACCATTTACCAGGGGAATATTTTGTGCGGATGCGGTTAAAAATCCGGCAAATAACAATACGAGCAGCAGTGTTTTTTTCATATATTTTTTATTAATATTTATTAAACAGTTTATAATTTGGTATCGAATATTATTCGAAAATCAAAGTTGATTTAATGTATTTTCCGCAATAAAGTTTTCAATTCAGTTGTTTGTAAACAAAATTCTTGAACTTAACATTTCCATCACCAATAGAACATAATCCAAGACGTAAGCTCAGGAAACCACTCAATACATTATGATTATAACCGGAGACTTCAACAGAGTTTTCTATTTTATTCCACTTTTGTCCATCAATACTGTAGTACATATCAACCGTATTTTTGATATTTCTGATCTTCAGAAACACATGGTTTTTTATGACATCTTTTTCGGTAGGAAACTGCCAGCCGCGAAGATTGGCCAGGACATTTTCCTTGTCTGCTAAAATCCCAGAATAATACCTATTGTCATAAAAAAGTACTAAGCCTCCTGTGGCGTTGCCTTCGATGGTCAATTCTACCTGAGCAGTGTATGAATGGTTTGAAGGAATACAAAGTAATGGTGCGCAATTAGCTACTGAATTCCCTTTACCTTCTATTGTTAAGTTGTGATCAGACAATTGAAACCTGGTGGTGTCGTATTCTCCGAAGAATTGCCATTGTGCTCTCAGGTCATGGCCGCTAAAGTCGTCATTCAATGAAAAGGTGCTCGCAGAAATATTTTTCATCGGTTTTAAAATCGGCGCATCGGTTTTAATACCATCAGGTATTTTAAACCAGCCATCTTTTGTCCATTCAACCGGCTCGAGCAATGTTTGGCGGCCCATGTTATAATAGCCGTTCTCGTAACCATGAAATACCATCCACCATTTACCCTTTGGCCCCTCAAACAAAGTGCCGTGTCCCTTAGACCACCATTTTTCTGAACTTTCTTTTGTACGAATGATGGGATTATAAGGCGAGTTTTCCCATGGGCCGAAAGGCGATTTGGATCGTGCAGAAATCACCATATGACTTGTAGCAGGGCCAGCTGTTCCGCCTTCGGCTACGGTAAGGTAATAATAATCACCCTGTTTAACCATTTTAGGGCCTTCCATGCAAAAACATTCTATCGACCATTCGCGCGGTATTTTCCAACCGCTGTAAGCAAATTTAACTTCCCCTATTACCGAAAGTCCGTCGTCTGCTAATGGAGCATATGCCCCGTTACTAAAATATAGATAGCGTTTGCCTGCCGCGTCCGTAAAATGCCCCGGATCGATAAAGCCGATTTTCAGATCTACCGGATCACTCCAGGGGCCGTTGATAGAATCGGCTGTAACCACATAATTAGTATTTCCGGCGGGGAAATAGATGTAGTATTTGTTCTTGTACTTCACCAAACTTGGGGCCCATACAGAACCAATATATTTATGCAGGGCATGTGTAACCGGAGTCCAGTTAATCAGATCTTTTGAATGCCAAATTAACAACCCGGGATAATACTCAAAGGATGAATGCACGATGTAATAATCGTCTCCGTCACGCATAATACTGGGATCTGGGTAATCACCGGCAAAAACAGGATTAACATAATAGTCATCCCCTTTTGAGTTTAGCTGTGTTTGCTGTTGTGCATGGACTAAAACCGCCAGCAAAATGAACACAGTTGTTACAACGGTTCTTTTTAAGTTATTCATGGTCATTCACTTATTTCGCCCTTGTTATTTTAATGAATAATACATCATTCTGCCGAATAGGTAGCTGCTCTTCAAAATTTCCGGATGCAGTTACGGCTACTGTACTTTGCTCAATAGGCTCGTCAGCATCTTTTTGTTTAAGCGTTTTTACTTGTTCTTTTGTAAGTTGTGAGGGTGATCCCATCTCAAAATAAGCCGAATAGGGATCATTCGCATGATAACCTGTTTTATAAATGCTTACCTTATATTTTCCTGGTTTTAGCCCATGGAGTTTAAATTCAATTGGCGCTAAAGCCTTAGAAGGGAGTAGCCGTTTATAAAATACCTGGTTATTTACACTATCTCCCGGATGATCTATCGTAAAATCCCACAGCAAAGCCTGTACGCTGCCATTATTATCCTTGCAAACTATAGCACTTGAATCCGCGCATTGCAATTCATTATGACCGAGCTTGTTTAAATATTTAAAGGCGTAATAAGCTGGTTTTTTAATGTCCTCGTAATTCATTAAACCAAAACCGCCATGAAAAGGCGTAGCTCTTGGACCTGCCTCTTCAAAAATATCAGTAAATGTCCAGTAAGACATGGAATTCACATCCGGCGCGGCTCGCTTAACTGTATTCAAGATATAAGCCGCTTCATGGTAACTATCATGGATAGGATCTGACGGAGTATAGGAGGCGCTCCACTCGGTATAATGCAATTCCAGGTTAGGCATGGCGGATTGTAATATTTGTTTTTTTGAATGGCGCATGTGATCTGCCACTGCGTACCTGTCTTGGCTAAGTACGGTTCCGGCATTACCTGTCGCATCCAGAAACCCTTGTTTTACACCATAATCATGCGTACTGATAAAATCTATCGGCACCTTCTCCTGCGTGCAGAAATCTATCATTTCAGGTATCCAGGCATTACCTGCCGTAGCCGGACCACCCACTCGATATTTGGAAGACACGCTTTTAATAGCTATGGCCGTTTCTTTATACAGTTTGAAATAATCCTGCTGTGTACCGGAAAAGAAACCTCCTTTCAGATTGGGTTCGTTCCATATCTCGAAATACCAGCTGGCTACTTCCTTTTGGCCGTAGCGCTCTGTCCAATGTTCAACTAACGCTTTGATCAGGTCGTTCCATTTTTGATAATCTTTCGGCGGTGTAACATTCCCTCTCCACCAAAAAATAGTTTTATTGCCACTTGCTAAGGCACCGGGCATAAATCCTACTTCAACAAATGGCTTCATGCCGATAGATCGCAAATAGTCAAATAATTCGTCGATATACTGCCAGTTATAAGTAGGCTTTCCATTTTTGTCTTCGAAGTAAACGCCCATATCGTCCGATAACAACCCGTGAAAGCGGATGTACTTGAAACCGCATTCATCATGCGCGACCTTTAATTGTCGCTGCCAATCTGCCCGTAAACCTTCATTGGCACGCCCCGCACCGACGCATAAATTGATACTTGCGGGCAGTTGTCCCTTTACCTGATTAATATTCACATCAATGGTTCTTTTATTGTTAGTGCTTTGGGCCGATGCGGTCAGGCAAATAAAGATGAATAATATTGCTAAAATGTACTTTGGTTTCATTGGTAGTAGGTTATTTTAATAAAAAAGTAATTATTTACACTCAGAAGGCAATAAAAAGCTTCTGATTTTTTGTTAATATAAAAAGAAAAATGATATTCAACAATCGATTGCATATCTTATTCAATTATGATCGACTGATACCTTTATTTCGCCATTAGGAGATAACAGATCAATTGGTTTACGTTGAGCATATAGCTGTGTTGGTAACCCCATGAACAGTATACAATAAACTGTAAGTTTTTTAATCAAATTCATTGTGTACTGGCAATAGTTTAAAATCATATAAGCGTAGTTTTTTGTCATGTTCACTTAATTTCTAAATCTCGGGGTTGATAACGTTTATTACTTATCTAACTGTTTGTTTTTAACTATTCCTAACTCTGCATAAGCTGCCGCTATGCGTAATATGCACTCAGCGTTATTATTATTCACGTTTAGTGCTTTTTCATTTTTTATTATCTGAGATAATAAACTTCTAACCTGGGGCTGTTGGTTCTGTGAAAGATAACCTGCGTTTGCAAGGGCATATTGCGGCTCATCGGCACGCAGGTATGATTGTATTATGCTTTGGGCTGTTTGATCTGTAGGATTAAGCATGTAAAGTTTCTTGTAATAGAAAGCAGCTTTATCAAAATTATTTAAAGCGGCGTTTAAGTTGGCTGCATAGCTACAAAATTGTTCATTTTGCGGCAGCTCGAGCGTCATGGCTTCTACAACCTTTAACTCACCCTTTACATTACCTGCCAATTTATTATGTTCATAAACCTGTCCCATGGCAACTATCCATTCCATGTGTCCAAGACCCACTTTATCTGCAAGCGTATCTTCTAAATTAGCGCTCAGCCTGAAGTATTTTGGTATTGGTTGATTAAAAGGCCAGCCGATTTTAAGCATCATTACCTGGTACTGCCCGCTTAATGAATCCATGCGGGTTAATGGCATTTCCCTCTGCAGTTCGTCAAAAGTCATCACCATTTGCGGAGTGTCTGTTATCAGGCGATGTTGCTTTATTGATTGATAAAAAGCTTCGGACATTATTGCGTAACCACGCAGATTGGGGTGTACATGCTCCAATATAGTTTCGCTGCCAATAATACCATGAGGCGAGTATTGCTCAAACAGCTTTTTAGTATCAACCAAATGCACTTCGGGATATTCAGCAGCTATTTTTTTAATAATGGCATTTATAGCCTCCGGAGCACGAAAACGAAGTTCATCCAGCTCCTTTGCTTTATCAAAATCGGTTTTGGCAAGGCCAAAGTTGTTCTGTGCGTAGGCCTGTTGCCCTGCCTTATAAATATAATCTGCCGAACCCGGCCCGCTACCATTACTGATAAATGGCGGCAGGTCCTTTTCATTGCTTACCACCGTACTCAAAAAAACAGGAATCTTTTCCTCGTTGAACAAATTGCACAATTCGGTCATGTTTTTATCAAACTGATTAATTCCAGCATTGTAATCCTTTGATCCGAAAGCTATCTCCTGCCGGGCAGCCATGCGTTTCATCAGGGTTTCGCGGTCATCTGTTTTTTTGCCGGAAAATACACTTACTAATTTTTGTATGATGTTTTTCAGCAATTGCGCCAATTTCAATTCGCGCAGTTTAAGCAACGTTTCAACCAAAAAACGATTGCTACTAATATAGCTTGTCGAGCCAATACCTAAGGCTCCGTAATATTCGTTATGGCCGGTATATATCAAAACTGCATCTGGCTTGTATTGAGCAAGCTGTTTGCCAAAATCAAGTACCGTATAGGAGTTTACCGCTGTTAATGACAGGTTTATGATTTCGAAGTTCTTATCCGGGTACATTTGCTCCAGGCGGTATTGCAACCAGCGATGAAACGAACCGTTATGAAAATACGGATAACCAATGGTGGTTGATTCGCCCAAAATAAATATTCTGAAGGTATTGGATGCCTTATTGATGGCAAAAAGTTCGCTGTTACCTTTAGTGGCATTAATGGTATCCGAAAAAAACTTGTCAGATGCAAAATAGTTCATCTGCATAAAGCGGTCGTCCTTCGGATATTTAACAAACAAAGCTGTATTATGCCCATAATTAAAAATGCGCAAAGCCACTTCCAATAAAAACAATAGCACAAAAGGAAATAAAATAGCCAGCATTTTAAAAAGCAGCAGCTTTTTTCCTTTTAGAGAATTTTTATCAATATTCATTTAATAAGCTATTTTGTTTATTAATGAACATAAAAGGATGCCACCTTCCTGATATCTTTTGACGAGGATGCTGCCATAATTTTATATTCGCCCGGTTCAACCACCCATTTATCTTGTTTGTCATCAAAATAAGCCAGATCGTTTACCTGAATATTCATTGATACAATAGCGGTTTTACCCGGAGCTATCGCTATCTTTTTAAAGGCCTTAAGTTCTTTATCAGCCCTTAATATAGATGAATTTACTTTTTTGACGTATAACTGAACGACCTCCTTACCGGCAAAGTTCCCCGTGTTTTTCACCACTACCGTTACCGCTATCTTATCATTCAGCTTATAGTTAGTCTTATCGGTTGATAAGTTGGTGTAGGCAAAGTTTGTATAAGATAGCCCATAACCAAAACAATACAGCGGCTCAATATTTTTGGTATCGTACCAGCGATAACCTACCAATATCCCTTCTTTATAAGTGGTGTTCAGGTTTTCGCCGGGATAACTATTCAATGCAAATGCGGGTGAATCGTTCAAGGATACCGGGAAGGTAAATGGCATTTTGCCTGATGGATTGATAACGCCTTTCAATACATCAGCCAGTGCATTGCCTGCCTCTGAGCCATTAAACCATGACCAGACAATCGTATGATTTGATCTTTTGATCTCATTAAGATCGTACGGCGCGCCGGCCATCATTACGATAATGGTATTGGGGTTTACGGCAGTTACCGCGTTAACCAGCGCCTGCTCACCAAAGGGAAGCGCAAGGGTTTTGCGATCATGCCCCTCGCTTTCATACTCACGGTTGGAGCCAATGCACAAAATGGCTATATCCCTTGTTTTCGCAATCGCGACTGCTTCGGCTATTAATTTGGGGTCGGGTATATCGTAACCTGCATTTTGTTCATCGGTACGGTTGGCTAAATAATTGGCTTTATAGCCTTGTGCGAATTTAATATCGGCAGTTTGCCAAAACCTGGACCGGATGCCGGCCAACGCCGTGATCTCATATTTTGCTTTAACACCCGCACCATACCCTCCAGACGCAAACGTGCGGATGGCGTTATCACCAATTACCGCTATGCTTTTTATGTTATTTGTTTTTAAAGGAAGCAGATGCGCATCGTTTTTTAATAGTACGATAGATTCAGACGCTATATCATAAGCTGCTTTGCCATGTGCCGCGGTAGCTATAGAACCTTCGGGATGATGATCACTCATAGAAGTATGGTACATTACCCATAATATACGCCTCACTTTATCATCAATCGTTTTCTCTGAAACCTGGCCTGCTTTAACAGCTGCCAGCAGCGGATTAGCAAAATACCATTGGTCGTAGGGCCCGCTTGATCCCATCTCAATATCCAGTCCATTATTGGCGGCTTCAACAGTGTGGTGGACGCCGCCCCAATCTGATATGACCGCGCCTTTAAAGCCCCATTCTTTTTTTAATACTTTATTGAGTAAAAACTCATTCTCAGAACACCAGTAGCCGTTCACTTTATTATAAGCCGACATAATGGTATAGGCATTACCTTCCTGCACGGCTGCTTTAAATGCCGGTAGATAAATTTCGCGCAAGGCACGTTCATCAACTTCTGCGTTGATGTCATTGCGGTTAACTTCCTGGTTATTGGCAGCGAAGTGTTTTACACAAGCCGCCACATGCTGGCTCTGGATACCCCTTACGGCCTGCACCGCTAACCGGCCGTTCAAATATGGGTCCTCGGAATAGTATTCATAAGTACGGCCGTTAAGCGGCATTCTGCAAATATTAAACGCGGGCGATAGCATCACATCCTTTTTACGGGCATTTGCTTCCTGCCCTATAACAACGCCATATTCGTTAGCCATATCTGGGTTCCACGTAGCGGCTATTGCCGAACCATTTGGAAGAAACGTTGCCGAATCGGTTGTCCAGTTAGCAGAGTTCCAGTCGAAGCGTTTTATCTCTTCCCGAACACCTAAGGGGCCATCATCGCAAGTTAATTCGGGTATACCCAAACGCTTTAACCCGGCCGAAGAGAACAAGGCGTTACCATGCAACATCGCTATCTTTTCTTCGAGCGTCATCTTTTTAATTATACTACTGATCTTATTCTGTAAGGCGACCTCATTTTTATTTTGGGCGGAAACATTACCAAACAAGAAAAAGGCCACAGCAAATGCTGTTATATATTTTATCATTTTTAACTTTATATTGAATTTCTATTCGGATCTATTTCAGTAATGCTGCTGTATAATTTTAGAACATCGATCCTATATTATTTTTTGCCGTCAGCCACCAGGAAAATAACCGACCGTGGCGGGGCCAAAACTTTTATGCCCCCGGTTAAGCTGGATGAAACCGCTGAAAGGGTTTGGTAACCCGAAGGCCCTCCTACCGTGCTAATATCAGGTCCGTTTCCATTTACGTAAACCTTTTGCGAAAATTCTCCATTATCTGTACCACCAACCAGGGTATAATAATAATATCGGGTGCCAGGCACAAAATTTGTTATATTAACGCTTACAGTTTGGCTGGCGGTGCCTTTATTTACAATAACCACACCAGCTTCGCCCGAAGTAAACGAAGAAGCATAGGCTACTATATCGCCAATATTTTGAGTCAATACCGCGCTGCTGTTTTGAACGGTAGATTTAACCATCCGATCACCAAAATATTTCTGGAAATAATACATGTGGTAAAACACAGGTTGCGGTGTATTGTCCGTTACACTTGGTTCACCTGAACTAAACATGCCCATGTCGTCCCCGGTTGTGCCCCATCCGTTTATCAGGTCCCAGCGGCTGGCCATCCCAAATTGATTTTTCAGTAATTCGCCTAACACCAAATCGGCATGCATACCGGCAACATTCGATACCATTTGGCGGCTGCCCGTTGCAAAAATATTCCATTCGGTAAGCGCGATAGGTTTTAAAGAAACGCCGTTTTTTTGTGGTTGTGGCATTCATATAACTCATAACAGCCGCCGATTCGGTAGTAGCTGTATTAAGAATAACGGCAGCCGTTTCGTTATCCGTTCCGGTAAAATAATCATGTACTATGTAAAAATCGGCAGAGTTACCGGCAGAAGCAAAATATCCTTGTTCCCAGGTAAGGCCCACGGTATTCCAGGAAGCGGGGGCTGTACCGTTTAACAGCGCCCCAATTTCAATCTGGGCGCCAACCTCACTGGCAGCAGCACGCATCGAATCTGCAAATACTTTAAAGTGCTGCCCATATAATGCCCCTGTGATAATCGCCGGCTGACCATCTTTGTTGTTGTTGATATTTATTTTGTAGCCGTCCTCCCACGCACCATAGTCTTCGTTGCCTATCTCCCAGTATTTAGTACGGCCGTTATCGTGCCGTACCCAATTTGCTGCCAAATGCGCCGCCACCTGATCGGGATGTGCACTTGTGCCGTACCGGGCATAACCATAATTAATGGTTATTATGCCTGTGCTGTTTGTTTGCTGTAAAGCAGTATAATAGTTAGCCAGCGAAAGCTCCCAGGCGGGTATATTGTTTCCATACCAATAGCTCACTGGAGCAGGGTTTCCGCTCGAGTCAAATAAACTATCGGGCACGTCGGTCGGCACAACGCCATCCCAAAAATAAACATCCGAAATACTGCCCCCCCGGGAACCTGAGTATATTGGGCGATAAATTTTTTATGCTGTTTATCAAACCTGGTGACGTAGTCAGTTGCGGCACAAACGCACCGGCGTTATTACCGAACAGGTATTTGGGCACCTTTGTAATTACCGTGCTATAATCAACATTTATGGTTACGGTGGCATTGCCCGAAGGTGCA
>JABDDX010000061.1:0-17720 GCA_013287375.1 Bacteroidota bacterium
TCGTGCCAGATATTTAGTAACGCTTCTTCGCGGGTCAACACCTCATTTTTACGCAGACAAAGCAGGCGCAATAATTCCGCTTCCTTGGTTGACAGCTTTTGATGATTATCATCGATAGATATGGTTTGGCCGGTATAATCAAACTCATAGCGGCCAACTTTAAAGCGCGATTGCTTTTCTTCTTCTTTTTTCTCTGAGTTTTCGGTACGCTTTAATAATGCGTTTATACGCAGCAGCAATTCCTCAATACGGAATGGCTTGGTAATATAGTCATCGCCACCTAAATTAAATGCCTGCATTTTATCCTCAATCATCCCCTTAGCCGTAGCGAAGATGATAGGTACATGAGCATTTATTTTCCTGATTTCCTTACCTAGTGTAAACCCATCCTTTTTGGGCATCATCACATCCAGAATCAGCAGGTCAAAAATTTGTTTGGTAAATGCCCGTAGGCCCTCTTCCCCATCTTTACACAAAACAACATCAAATTTTCCTTTTAGCTGCAAATAGTCCTGCAGTAGTAAGCCAAGATTGGGGTCGTCCTCAACTAATAATATTTTTTTCATGTTGTTTATTTAATAATTGCGATAAAGCGGATTAATCTTTCAGACTTGCGATCTTCCAGACTTCCCGACTATTTTTATGCCAGGGGAAATTTCAATTCAAAATCCGACCCTTTGTCTTTTTCTGAGCGTACGCTTATTACGCCATTAAGGCGTTTTACAATGGTATTTACATAGCTTAATCCTAAACCAAAGCCCTTAACATCATGCAGGTTGCCGGTTGGTATACGATAAAACTGCTCAAATATTTTAGTTTGCTGGTCGCGGCTCATGCCTATGCCTTTATCCGCTACCTTTATTACTATTTGATCTCCTTTATTATCAGTGCTGATGGTAATTTCAGGGGTCGAGCTACTATATTTTATAGCGTTATCAATCAGGTTATATATTAAGTTACTAAAATGCAGTTCATCTGCCAAAACAATAGCATTTATAGCATCCAGATGCAAGGTTAACTGAACATCGTGCTTTTGCAATTTAAGCGACATGCTATCAATCACTATATTGATCATTTCATTAACATCAAGCGGTTTTTTCTCCAGCTTAAAATCGTTCTTTTCAATACGTGCCACGTTTAACACCCGCTCTATGTGGCTACCTAAACGCGCGTTCTCTTCGTAAATTATATTGGCAAGCCTTGTAATCCGCGATCTATCCGCAACAATCTCTTGATCTCTTAATGCCTCGCTGGCTATCATAATGGTTGATACCGGAGTTTTAAATTCGTGGGTCATGTTGTTGATGAAATCCGTTTTCATTTCCGATACCTTTTTTTGTTTGATAATGGAAAAAATGGTATATCCCATGCAAAAAACAAGTATCAGCAATAACCCGCCTGTAGTTGCCATAGTGGCCGTCATCCGGTTTAATATAAGTGAGTTTTTCTCCGGAAAAGAAATTTTTATTTTACCAGGATCCCTGATAACATCCTTACTAAAAATGGATGTTTCATAGGTATTGGCTTTTATAAATACAGGCTTTGCCCCTGCCATATCCATGGCTTTGGAGAAAATAAGAGAGTCATTATTCGCCGTCAATACCTCAAAACTATAGGGCAGGTATATCCCCTGGTTATGCAATTCAAACCGTAGTAAAGTATCAATAAAAACAGCGTTTAAGCGGCCTTTTAAAGGCTCGCTAAAAGTTTGATATTCCTGGGCCAGGTTTTCAATAACGGTTGTGTTCCCGGTTTTAACATTTACGTTTTGTAGCGAATCGGTAGCTAAAAATTTTTCAACGAGTTTAACTTGCCGCTCCCGTGCTTTGCGCGCTTGCTCCTGCTGCCATAGGGGATTTAATTGCGGCACCGAAATGATTTGCTTGCCAAACTGCGGGTCACTGTATACATAGTGCAACGTATCATATTTGTGAAGTACGCGGGGCCTTTTTATTGTAATACTTTTTTGACTGCTCCTTACAATTTCGGGCGTAAACTGGCCTCGTACCACGCCAAACTCATCGGTATATTCATCAATCCTTATCTGGAATTTGATCGAGCCGTTTTGCAACATCCCTTCCAGCTCATCATCCATTTTTTTATTGGCGATCATTCTTTTCAGGCTATCCCGCAATAAGGCAATCCGTTTTTCTCTTAGGGTGAGTCTTTTGCTTTTTTTCTTTGTGGGCTTAAACAATACACTCGCAGTGGTATCGGTATTTTTAAGCATATTATAATGCACCCGCTTTTGCTGATTAATTTTGGCCTTGTCATTTAAAAAATTAACAGCATCCTGCTTAGTAACTTTATTAACCACATTGTTAAGCGCTTCGTTAACAGAACGATCAAAAAGCTCTGATTGCATAAGGTACGACTGCCTCAAAAAATACAACTGCATGGCCACCACGCCCAAAAGCGCGATAGTCATCAATCCTATTATAAGCCTAATGCTTCTCTTTTTCATCTTTCAAAACAAAAATATTTTAAATAACCCGACTAAGTTTTCTTTTAACAATTTTTAACACAATATAGCGTATTATAACGTTGTTGTTACAACTTGAAATACAACACTTTACTACCTTTGACATTAATTAACTAAACATATTATGAAAAAGCGATCATTTAAACCCGGCTATGAATTCATATTTTCACTTTGTATCCTGGCAATTTTAGGATTACCTCCGCTGGTTTCTGCACAAAGCAGCACTAAAGATATGGATATTACCATTGTTAATGGTGATACAACAGTAAACGGAAAAAACATCAGGGACCTTTCAGGGAAAGACCGCAGTGAAGCGTTAAAGAATATTGGTAACATCTCATCTGTAAAAACAAAAAACGTCACCATTGATGCACCGATGGCTAACAATGGCGACATGATGCACAAGCGTAAAAAAAGCGACTCAACCTTTGCCTTTCAGTATAAAATACGCATAGATGATAAGCACCACGGAGAGATGAGTGAATATCATCCAATGGATAGAGGCGACCGTATGGGATTTGAGCATAAAAACACACAGAATTTCATATTTACCAGTACCGATAACGAGGGTGTTAGCACCCATGTAATGTTTCATGTATCAGACCATTTTGGCCGACTGGATCCCGATGCGACAAATCATGAAAAAATACAAATGGAGATGCTTGATTTGATGGACCTGACACTGGCTCCAGAGTTTTCAACCGGCAAAGTGTTATTGATGTTCAGTTTACCATCAAAAGCTGTAGCAGAAGTAAAATTAAAAGATAGCAAAGGCACCATCCTTTGGAGTTCAAAAACCACAAATGGCAAATTCAGCACTACGTTTGCCATGGGCTTAAACGGCACTTATTATCTGCAAGTAAAACAGGCGGGTAAAGTAACAGTGAAGAAAATAGTAAAGGAATAGGTTACTTTGCAGTATGCGGTTAGCAGTTTGCGAAATTTCTAAGTATACAAGAAAGAGCCTTTCAGAATATCTGAAAGGCTCTTTTATTTTGGGCTGTTATACAATGCAAACTGCTAACCAGCGACTGCAAGCTAATTAAAAAGGTAAATCGTCATCATCCGGCTGTGAGCTGATGTCAGCAGGCGGAGCATATGCAGGAGTACCGGCTGTTGCGCCAGCGCCTGATAGTACGTTCACTTTCCATAACTGTAATGAGTTAAAATATGTTTTCTTACCCATTTTGTCTGTCCAGGGGCGGCCTTTAAGGTTGAAGAAAACTTCAACGTCATCACCAACTTTAGTATTATCCAACAAATTGCAACGATCCTGTATCGCTTCAAATTTTAAATATTCAGGGTATTGAGGGTTCTCAATATATTCTAGTATCAATTCTCTTTTCTTAAGTGAGTCCGTAACCTGCACGGTTGGAGACACTTCATGTACCTTACCTTTAATTTCCATAGCTTTAAAAAGTATTAAAATGTAAAGTTAATGGTATCTAATTAATTTGGGCATTATTTCATCTACAAATTGCCAATAATATTGCCCAAGTTTTCCACAAACACTCCCTCATGTCAGCAATGACCAGTAACGTGCATAAAGGCTGTCATATTGAGGTACTCGAAGTATGTGGGCAGGTCTTTCCGCTTATGCTTCGAGTGCCTCAGCATGACAATCCACACCGGACGCATGGTAATACTGTATAGCTTAGAGATTATTAATAATGTGTGTATGTTTTATCGGTATTAATGAGCTCTCTTCGATCGATTGTCTTCGTTCTTCGCAATGACGTTTATACTTAAAAGCACAAGCCATTGTTCACCTCAAAACCGGCATCGTCTGGCTCGGTTAGCACAGACCCAACTAAAAGCACTAACAATAACAGAGGCAGGCGCAGCCGGGAGTTTTCTTTGGTTACTTTCTTTTGCGGAAAAAGAACGGCGGAGCCCTCTTGAGAGCCATTGAAAACAATCAACCGAAAAAAGTGCCGCTTAGCGCAGCGATACCAAAGAAAGGTAAACAAGAGAAAAGTAAACCGTATACCCCTATTTGCATCGTCGTTCCTCCTCGCAATAACAAATAGTAAAAAACTATTTTATTTAAAAAGGATTCTCCTGTTCATTCCTTCTCCGAATCGCCTCCTCCGTTCTCGGGATAAAATTTTCTCTCACATTTAATTCAGCAACGGCCTGAATCTCCTCAATAAACGGACGTAGCTTTTTATTGTAATCCTCAAACGCCAATTCAAAATCACCATTGTGTTTTAACAAAGCATCAGCCAATGCTGCAGCCCCACTTATTGACAACGATGCACCCATCCCCGCAGCGGGCGAAGCGCAATACCCGGCATCACCCACCAACGCCACCCGGCCTTTTGTCCACGATGGCATTTTTATCTGGCAAAATTTATCAAAGTAAAAGTTTTCCAAACCCTCCACCTCTTCCAGTAACTCCGGGGTTCTCCAGCCCAACCCGGTAAACTGTTCAGCAATAATTTTTCTTTGCTGGGCGATATCACGATAATCATATGAGATCTCTTTTTCGGAGAAGAAGCAAAAAATAATATCAGTCTTATTGTTGTAAGCATTCAGCATAACCGACTTGTCGGGCTCATTATACATCTGCATCGTTTTTTGTTTGATCAGTAATTTATTTACTGTGCTGATAGAGAAATATGCTTCAAGAAAATGCGTGTATTCACTTTCCTCGCCAAACCATATTTTTCGCACACCCGAATGTGAACCGTCGCAACCAAACACCAGGTCAAAAGATCGCTCTACGCCAGTTTTAAAAGTAATTTTTATATCGTCTTCTGTTTCACCTAACGCGGTGATACTGTCGTTAAAAATAAATTCAACATCATTTTTCAGGCCGTTATATAAAATGCTGATAAATTTATCCCGTTCAATTTCAATATCATCATCAGGAAGCTCCGCATCCTCGTTTCCTGTCGACATTGAGCGTGCGGTGGTATCGTCGGCATTTTTAAATTCTATAAGCTCCACATGCAACCTGTCTGCTTTTAATTCATCATAAATACCCATGCGTTTGATAACATCCGCGGTTCCGCCACGTATATCAATAGCGGCGCCATTAGTTCGGGGTTGGCTGGCAATTTCAACAACGGTTACCTGGCAACCTAACCTGTTCATCCAATATGCGGCGGATAGTCCGGCTATGCTTGCGCCCGAAATAAGTATTTTTTTATCTTTTAATGATTCCATTTTTATCTGCGTTAATTAATACGACAAAGGAACATCGCGCAGCAATAAGAAAAAATGGCAATACGGCGTAAGTATTGGACTAATCGTGGTTTTTATTTCGAAATGTCAAGGCTGTCATTCCTGTAACCTTACTAAACAGGCGCGAAAAATAAGGATAATCATCATACCCCAAGTCTCTAGCGATCTCTTTTACCGATTTATCCGAATAATAAAGCAAACGTTTTGCTTCTAATATAACGCGTTGCTGTATGTGATATGAAACCGGGTGGCCTGTTGTATTTTTAACACATTCGTTCAGGTAAGATGTGGTTATATTTAACTTTTCAGCATAATCTGCCGGGCGTTTAATTGCGGTATAATTCCGTTCCAACATTTCCCTGAAAGCCTTGGTAATAACTTCAAAACGGGAGAGTTTGTCGGTCGATTTAGCCAATTCTAAATATTGCGAAGCGACTAACGCCACCAATCCATTACAACTATCTTTTAGCAGGGAATGGTATAATTTATCGCTTTTCCGTTCAGCAAATTTCATAAAAAGCGCTGTCGCTTCAGAAATAATGGAAAACATTTCTTCGTTTAAAACTAATGGCTTTGCAGGGGTGATGCTTTCCAGCAATTTCAGGTATTCCGGGTGCAGGTTTTCATTGGTGATCGCCCAGCTGCATACGGTCATATTATCAAATGCCGTGGTACGATGCACCTGATCAGGGTGAATGTAAATAATAGACGGCGCTGTAATGATATACTTTTGAAAATCAATTTCAATATTAACAGCCCCCTTTTCAAGCAGGAAAAAAGAATGGCTGTCGTGCCGGTGTGCTAACTTTGCTTCTTCCGAATAGTTTAGTATTGCCTCATTCTCAGCGCTTAAAGACATCCGTTCAATAGAAATACCCGCGTCAAAATCGTCGGCTATGGTATTTACAGGAATGGATTGGTTCTTTTTAGGCATCAGCTTTCAATTCACGCTGTAAATATAGCTTTTGTATTATTCTATCAAGCTGTAACCTCTGTTCCGTTTTTAATAGATTGCAGGTTAACTTTTATTAGCTATTTTTGCATTTCATTTATAGTTACTTATCATCGAAAGGCAACAGGAGAATGAATATTTAATGATCGATCCTTTATTTGAGCGCTTATTAATGTACTTATCCGTTACTCGTCTAATTTAAGTAGTTGAATAACAACGCCATGTCAGTTTTCTCCACCGATAGTAAAATCATAATAACCTGTAACAAAAGGCTGTCGCCATATCTTCAACAAGAAGTTGAGGCGCTGGGGTTTACGCCCGACCGTGTTTTCCCGACCGGTATCGAACTTACAGGAACCGTAAACGATTGTATACCGTTAAATCTTAACCTGCGCTGCGCAAGCCAGGTGCTTTACTTACTAAAAAGCTTTACCGCCGCCGATCCCAAAGAGTTGTACGATGGCCTTGTTGAAATTGAATGGGAAAAACTCATTGATTTCACGGGTTACTTCTCTATAACATCCAATGTTAATAACGAGCATATTTTAACCCCATTATTTGCCAACGTTAAAGTCAAGGATGCTATTGTCGACCGTATCCGGTCAGTAAAAGGTGTACGCCCTAATTCAGGTGCCGAATCAAACAAAACTGTTATCCACCTATATTGGCAGGATGATAAGGCCGAGATTTTCTTAGATACCTCCGGCGAGACCTTAGCCAAACATAGCTATCGTAAGATACCCGGTAAAGCGCCAATGCTCGAAGCCTTAGCGGCATCAACCATTATAGCAACTAACTGGGATAAGGTAAGCACCTTTATTAACCCCATGTGCGGTTCTGGCACATTAGCTATTGAAGCAGCTTTGTTGGCTACCGATAAACACCCGGGCTTATTCCGCATGAATTATGCCTTTATGCATATTATGGGTTATGACGAGCAGGTGTTTTTTGTTGAAAGACGCAAGCTGAAGGATAAAGCCAAAAAAGAAATTAAATTTAAAATCATCGCGACAGATATATCACAAGATGCCATCGACATCTCACAAAAAAATGCAAATACCGCCGGGGTAGAACATTTGATAGAGTTTAGCGTTTGTGATTTTGAAGATACCGAAGTTCCTGCCGAGCCAGGTATAGTAATGTTTAACCCCGAATACGGCGAGCGCCTGGGTGTACATACTAAATTGGAGATCACTTATAAGCGTATTGGTGATTTTTTAAAGAAAAAATGCCTGGGCTACAGGGGTTACGTTTTTACCGGCAACCCCGATCTGGCAAAAAAGATAGGACTACGGGCTTCAAGAAAAATTGAGTTTTACAACGGCAAGCTGGATTGCCGCTTATTTGAATATGAGCTTTATGAAGGTACAAAAAGAGATCCAAGGGAATAAGTTTTTTATAAAAGGCAGCATTATCATTGCCTTATTTCTGTTAACATCGGTTTATAGCAAGGCCCAGGATCAACTAATCTTCCCATTTCAGGGAGGCGTTACTATTATGAACCGCTTTTTTAAGGATAGCTTAACTGTATCTCCGGAGATCATACAGAAAAAAGCTACCGGTACGGTAGTGCTAAAATTCACTGCCGACCCTAACGGAAATGTTAAAAAGATCATCATTTATTATGCCGATGATTATGTGCTAACCACACCAGTAATCGAAGCATTGAAAAAATCTAACCATAAATGGATAATACCCGATCATGAAAAACTGCATGATTTTATTATCTCGTTCATGGTTAACTTTAACCCGCCTGCTATTGAAAGTGCAGCCTTAGCAAAAGAGGTATACCGATATTATAAACAACGCCATCCTATTGTATCTGTAAACCAGGTTCCAATTGATGACGTTACGTTGTTGCCAACAATACAGGTTGATTACAACCTACCGCAATAGGTGTTCGTAAGATTAAAAAGGGTGTCATGCTGAGGCACTCTACTCTTTTTACAAAAATTCTCCCTCCTTTGTTGGTGTTGTCACCAGCAAATCCGATGTTATTTACCCTTTCACACGCTCAACATAGCCACCCGAGGTAGTATCAACCTTCACCTTATCACCAATATTGATGAACAACGGAACCTTAATTTCAGCCCCTGTTTCAACAGTAGCATTTTTTAATGCGCTGGTTGAGGTATCGCCTTTAACAGCCGGTTCAGTATAGGTTATTTCTAATTCTACAGAGTTGGGGATCTGCCCCATGATTGGTTCATCGCTTTCAAAAGCCACCACCACGTTCATACCTTCTTTCAGGAATTTCACTGCGGTACCAAATAATTTCTTAGGCACATTATGCTGATCGAAAGTTTCATTATCCATGATCACCAACGCGTCGCCATCTTCATATAAATATTGATAATTGCTGGTTTCAACGCGGGCAATATCAACCTCCTCGTCAGTACGGAAACGGTACTCCACCAATTTGCCCGATTTAACATTACGCATACGTGCTTGGTAAAACGCACGTAAGTTACCCGGTGTACGATGTAAAAACTCTTCAACCTGCACTAGCTCGCCATTAAAGCGAAGTATATTACCATTTTTTATATCAGATGCCTTAGCCATAACTTTTTATTGAGGCGCAAAATTAGGCACTTACAGGCAAAGAAACAATAGTTGGTGATTGGTTGATTAGGTTGAACAGTTGATTGAGTTGGAATAGGTTGGCCTGGGGCATATCATATTAAGTTAAATAAAATGAGCAGTTGATTATCTAGATTAATTATTAAACTATTCAACCTAATCAACTACTCACTAATCAACCACTCACTAAAGAGTAGCTATATCAATCACAAAGCGGTAACGCACATCGCCTTTAAGCATACGCTCGTAAGCTGTGCTAATATCTTTTATATCGATCATTTCAATATCCGAAACAATGTTGTGCTCAGCGCAAAAATCAAGCATTTCCTGAGTTTCGGCTATACCGCCGATACCTGAACCTGCAAGGCTCTTACGTCCGCCCAATAAGCTAAATGCGGCAACTTCAGCCGGTTTAGATGGCACACCAACGCATATCATGGTACCGTTAGTCCGTAATAACGACAGGTACATATTAAAATCATGCTCTGCAGAAACAGTATCCAATATAAAATCGAATGTCCCTTTAGCCGCTTTGATCTGTTCCGGGTCAGATGTTACCACAAAATGGTGAGCTCCTAATTTTTTAGCATCCGCTTCTTTACTTGGCGATGTACTCAATACAGTAACATCAGCGCCAAAAGCAACACCAAATTTAACGGCCATGTGGCCTAAGCCGCCTAAACCCAAAACAGCCAGTTTATGTCCTTTACCAACTTTCCAATGGCGTAATGGCGAGTATGTTGTAATACCGGCACATAATAATGGCGCGGTAGCAGCCAAGTCTAACTTATCCGATATATGTAAGGTAAAATCCTCATGAACTACTATTGAATTTGAGTAGCCACCATAAGTTGGCGTTTTCTTGTCCTGCTCTACACCGTTGTAGGTTTGTGAACTGCCATTTAAGCAATATTGCTCCAAATCCTGTTTACAGTTTTCGCAAACACGACAAGAATCTACCATGCAGCCCGTTCCGGCAAGGTCGCCAACTTTAAATTTGGTTACATGCGAACCTACTTTTACCACACGGCCCACAATCTCGTGACCAGGAACCATCGGGAATATACCCGGGAACCAGTCGTTTTTTATTTGGTGAAGATCGGAGTGGCAAACGCCACAAAATTGAATATCAAATTGTACATCGTGAGGCCCTACTTCACGTCTTTCAAAATTCCAGGGCGCAAGATCTGTTGTCGGCGATTGTGCCGCATATCCTTTTACAGGTATCATAAAAATAATTTTAGGTAATGTTTATTAAAATAAAGGTAAGGCAATAGATTTTTCCCGGGAAACGATAAATGTCCGTACAATGCAATTTTTGGAACAACATAGGTGATAACAAACCCTATTCGTCATTCTTCCGAACACCTTTGAAGATAACCCAACAAAGGCATTTTATCAATATAAAAAAGAAAAACTCGATAATCTTTACTATAATTGGTTTAAAACAAGTTTCAACCCGGGGATGATCAACAACCTGTATAAAAACCTGCATGCCGAAGGCCTGATAAGTGAGGAGTCGCTTGAAAAG
Source organism: Bacteroidota bacterium (assembly GCA_013287375.1). Lineage (GTDB taxonomy): Bacteria > Bacteroidota > Bacteroidia > Sphingobacteriales > Sphingobacteriaceae > Mucilaginibacter. Next base: position 10,735 of record JABDDX010000061.1, read on the forward strand.
ATCAGGCAAAAAGAAGAAAAACCTCTGCTGTTCTCAGTTCATTGGGAAATCAAAACCCTATTATATGTGGGAGTTATGCTCCTTACTGCCGGTTTAGGTACGCTCATCTATGAGAACATTGATAGCATTGGCCATCAATTTGTTTTACTCCTGATAGCACTCATCTGCCTGGGCTGCTTCGCTTATTGCTTTAAAAACGCCTTACCATTCAGTACACAAAAGGTAAGTTCGCCCAACGCTTACTTTGATTATATCTTATTGTTGGGTTGTATCACGTTTATAACCTTTGTTGGCTATTTACAGTTTGAGTATAAGGTATTTGGCATCAATTATGGCATGGCCACATTTATTCCCATGCTGGTACTATTCTTTATTGCCTACTATTTTGATCATTTAGGCATCCTTAGTATCGCCATTGCCAATTTAGCCCTTTGGATGGGCGTATCGGTTACCCCAAAACAACTATTGATAGACAACGATTATAACAGCGGAACTATAATTTATACCTACCTGCTTTTAGGCGTTTTATTAATCACAGGAGCCTGGTTAACACGAACTTTCAACTTCAAAAAGCATTTTAATTTCAGCTATCAGCATTACGGCATCCATGTTACTTATATCGTGCTGCTCGCCGGTTACTTTCATTATTACGACTCAGCAATCGCTATAGCATTTATGCTCGGAATACTATTTTTATCAGCATTCATTTATAACGAAGCCATTAAAGACAAATCGTTCTACTTTTTATTACTGGTAATTTTGTACAGTTATATTGCTGTAAGTAGCCTGGTGATACGGCTTTTTATACAGGCAGAGGATGCTGTCGCGGTGTATTTGTTGCTGTTTTATTTCATCGGATCGGGTATTGGCCTTGTATTCCTGCTGATAAATCTTAACAAAAAACTTAAAACAGCATGATTATCTATAACAAAACCTGGTTAGCCAATATGCGTTTGCAGGCCGTCATAAAAAAAGACCTGCTGCGTGGTTACATCACCGCTAATGAGTTTAAATCTATCACAGAAAAATACCCGGTGGGCTTTTACACACCGAACCTGTTTGTACGGGTTGGCTTAATTATACTAACCTTCATTATTGTTTCGTTTGCCGATGGCTTAATAAGCCTCGTCTTTGCAGCAACTGGAGCAGTTGAAACCTTCGGCTGGTTCTTTTTCCTCGGGCTTATAAATTATATCGCACTGGAGCTTATTGTGAAAAACAACAATCATTTCAGATCAGGAGTTGATGATGCCCTGCTGTTTATATCGGGATGCTTATTTGCAACGGGGTTTGTTATGCTGCTTTTCCGCCTCAATTATACCATGAATTACATAGTCCTGGCGGGAATTATCTTTTTATTATGTCTTTACCTGAGTATACGTTTTGCGGATATGCTCACAAGCGTTCTTTGCTGTATTTCCTTTTTTGCCTTTATCTTTTTTGGATGGGTAAGAGTTATACCCGCTGGTTTAGCAACCGCTCCGTTTGTGATGATGATGGTTTCGGGAGGCGTTTATTGGCTTTCCCGGATTAATAGTAAAAAAGAAAAATTTATTAATTATGATAACTGCTTTGTTATCATACAGGTTATAAGCCTTTTAACCTTGTACGCTGCAGGAAATTATTACGTTATCCAAACCCTAAGCAGCGAGATGGCGGCACAAACAGGTCCTGTTCCATTTGCGGCATTGTTCTGGACCTGGACCATTCTATTACCCTTTGTTTACATAGCATCAGGCATACAAAAAAAAGACGTGGTACTGCTGCGTACCGGCTTACTGCTGATAGCCGCGGCTGCGCTTACCTTCCGCAATTACTATCACGTGCTGCCCGTTGATGTTACGCTTACTATTATAGGAGCCGTTATACTTGGTATTGTTTATGCCATTATGAAGTACCTGAAAATACCCAAACATGGATTTACCTCTGCCGAAACAGAGGATGGGCATTTAATGGATCACCTGAAAATAGAATCGCTCATTATTGCAGAAACATTCACACACACACCACAACCACCGGCAAATGAAGGTGTAAAATTTGGCGGTGGAGATTTTGGCGGTGGAGGATCGAGCGGTGGGTTTTAAAGGAGTATGCCTTTTAAATAATTTAAGACTTATCCCCCCTTGTCATTCTGAACGCAGTGAAGAATCTTCTAAAAGCGATAGGTGAGCATATAAGGCCGCTTGCCTGTCGAAGAAGGTTCTTCACTGCGTTCAGAATGACAAAACTACTGACAAAACACTGTCAGCACTTATCTCACCCCATTTCCCGAAATTTGTATATACCCCAAGCCCAAAGGAAGCATCCGCCTCGTGCGATTCCCGCCCCGGGGCGGGAAAGAGTGGGGTTTAAACGATTGCACAGTCCTCTCCTCTTGTGAAAGAAAAAATACAGTTCTTTGAATTTTTAATTAATACACACATAGTACTGGTTTCAGTCTGTGACTGAAACCCCAAGATTCTGGCAGTTTGTAACTGCCAGGAAGAAGCCCCAGTGAGGAATTTAGTACGAAAGCAAAATATTCATCTTCTCATCCAACCTGCTCTTCGCCATAAACTGATCTTCCAATTCTTTATTCATCGGGATGGCCGTATCTAAACTGGCGCAACGTATTACCGGCGCATCCAGGTAAGCAAAACAATGTTCAGCTAAATGCGCCGCTATCTCTGCACCAAAGCCACTGGTCAGGGTATCCTCATGCAAAACCAAAACCCGACCCGTTTTTTTAGCGCTTGCTTCAACAGCATTTTTATCCCAGGGCTGTAAGCTGCGCAAGTCAATAATTTCGAGCGACAACTCCGGGTGTTTAGCCGCATATTCCAATGCCCAGTGAACGCCCAGTCCATAAGTAATGATGCTTGCTTTTGTACCAGAAGTAACAATTTTCGCCTTGCCAATCTCCACAAAATAATCGCCATCGGGCACATCGCCCGAATTACTCCGGTATAAATATTTATGCTCAAAATAAATTACCGGGTTAGGGTCATCAATAGCAGCCATCAATAAACCTTTAGCATCTGCCGGGTTCGATGGATAAACAACTTTTAGTCCGGGTGTTTTGGTAAACCAGGCCTCGTTACTTTGCGAGTGAAATGGCCCCGCCGATGTACCGCCGCCTGTCGGCATCCTGATCACCACATCTACATTCTGCTCCCATCTATAATAAGTTTTAGCCAAATTATTTACTACCTGGTTAAAGCCGCAGGTAACAAAATCGGCAAATTGCATCTCTACAACAGCTTTACCGCCGTTTAACGCCAGGCCCATAGCCGCACCAACAATAGCCGATTCGCAAATCGGCGTATTGCGTACCCTGCCTTTTCCAAACTCCTCCACAAAACCCTGGGTTATTTTAAATGCCCCGCCATACTCCGCAATATCCTGCCCCATAATAACCAGATTTGGATATTTCTGCATGCTCAGCCTTAAGCCATCGCTTATCGCGTCAATATATCTCCGTTTAGTACTGTTAACAGCTGACGTTATAACCGGCGTTCGATAAGCCTTGTACATATCCGCTATTTCAATATTCTCATCCGGTAAAATGTCGGGCTCCTTAAAAGCCTTTTCTATCTCAACGTCAATAACCTTATTAAACTCATTCCTGATAAATTGCGGCCATTCGGGCCGGAGCACAAATTCATCAATTAAATATTTTTCAAAAGTTAACAAAGGGTCTTTTGCTTTCCATTCCGTAAATAGTTCCTCAGGAACATATTTAGTGCCCGATGCTTCTTCATGCCCCCTCATTCTGAAAGTCATGCACTCCACCAAAACCGGGCGTGGGCTTACCCGAATATCTTCTGCAATGCCTTTAATAGAATGATAAACCTCCAGAATATTATTCCCATCAATCCTTCGCCCTTCCATACCATAACCCACCGCTTTATCAACCAAACGCTTGCAGGCATATTGTTCTTTTGTTGGGGTAGATAGGCCGTAACCATTGTTTTCAATAATAAATATTACTGGCAGGTTCCAAACCGCGGCAACATTTAGCGCCTCATGAAAATCGCCTTCGCTGGTTGCACCTTCTCCTGTAAAAACCAGGGTTGCATTTTTTCTATTGTTTAAAACATCGGCTAATGCTATCCCATCCGCTAAAGCCAATTGAGGGCCGAGGTGGGATATCATACCAATGATTTTATATTCCTGTGTACCGAAATGAAATGACCTGTCCCGCCCCTTTGTAAAACCCGAAGCCTTACCCTGCCATTGGCCCATCAACCGGGCTAATGGTATTTCGCGGGTTGTAAAAACACCCAGGTTTCGGTGCATGGGCAGTATATATTCGTCCTTTTGCATGGCAAGGGTACAGCCAACCGCAATGGCCTCCTGCCCGATACCAGAGAACCATTTGCCAATGCGGCCTTGCCTTAACAGGATCAGCATTTTCTCTTCAATCAGCCTCGGAAGTAACAATTTTCTATAAAAAGCGATTAAATCGTCATTATTTAAATTTTTTCGGTCAAAATTCATATAGCTAAACTACTGATGTTTTTAAAACTTTGTATGTTTACAACCTCAACTCCTTTTATACTATGAAAAGTATTCGTTTGTTACTTTCTATATTTCTTGCCTCGGCAGGTTTTATTGCTCACGCCCAGAATTATTATTTAATTCCTGAAAAGTTTTTTCTGCAAAAAGGCGACAAGCTTGATATGCACATCATAGCAACAGATGATTTTACCAAGCAAACCGACGTTAAGTTTCAACAAAGCAACACACAAAGTGTGTTTATGTATGAGGGGAAAAAAAAATTAGATCTTAATGGCGTTGTTACCGGTGCCGATTCAGCAGTAAGCTACCCGATTAAAGAGGATGGATTAACCTTAATCTCCATGACAACCAAACCTTTGGCCAATGAAATGAGCCGGAGTAAATTTTTAAGATCATTGGATGCCGACGATCCGGATAACATTGCCGATAAGGTAAAAAACAGCAATCAGCTTTTTTATAAAGAAAGGTACACTTACTATATGAAAACCTTAGTTCAGGTTGGCGAACCGGGTGGTAAAGCATTCGACAAGCCGTTGAACGACGATTACGAGATTATCCTTAAAGAAAACCCATATAAATTTAACTATGGCGATGACATATCGGCACAGATAAATTTTAAAGGCAAACCATTAGCTGCGGCTACAGTAATGCTGTACGTTAAAACAGCAGGGGGAAATGTGTATCCTCAAAAACTGAGCAGCGACAATACCGGTATGATTTATTTCAAGCTTAGTCGCGAAGGAGTATATCTTTTAACATCACGCCACTCAGCCCAAATAAAAGACAAAGATGCCGATTTTGAAAGCTGGCGTACCAGTTATGTCTTTGCCTTCAGCAGCAATAACGAAATGCCTAATACTTATAGAGAGTTTGGGTTTGGTAACAAACATTAATCAGTTTGCAGTTATCAGTAAGCAGTTTGCATTGTTGTTATAAGTGCAAACTGCTTACTGATAACTGCCTACTGCTCCTCTTTATGTTTTTCCTGCCACTGCTCGGTAAACGATTTTTCGGCCACCTGTGGTAACTGCCTCAAGTCCCCCCACGTTTTTCTGAAGAATGTTTTAAGCAGAAAGTTTTTGGTATTACCACTAAAATAATCTTCCATTTTACGTTTCAGCATACCTTTTTTCCAGATAGCCCAACCCCAGCGTTCTTTGGTGGTTACCAGGTTCTCTTTAACCGAATCACGGCGGTTAAGCAGCAACATCTTATGAATGTCGATTTTCACCGGACAAACTTCGGTGCATTTACCGCAAAGGCTACTGGCATAGCTCAGGTGTTTAAAATCTTCCATGCCGCGCATGTGCGGGGTAATCACAGATCCAATGGGGCCGCTATATTCCGTATTATATGTATGCCCGCCAATGTTTTTATATACCGGGCAAGCGTTTAAACAAGCACCGCAACGAATACAATATAAACCCTGCCGCTGATCTTTTTGTGCCAGCAGGTTAGTACGGCCATTGTCCAAAAGAATCACATACATCTCTTCGGGGCCATCCGTTTCATTGGGTTGGCGCGGGCCGCTTAAGATGGTATTGTAGGCTGTAAGGTTTTGCCCGGTACCGTGTGTAGAAAGCATCGGCCAAAACAAGTCGAGGTCGGCAAGAGAGGGGATCATCTTCTCGATACCCACAATAGCAATATGAATTTTGGGGAAGCTGGTGGTTAAACGGGCATTACCCTCATTTTCAGTTATCGCGATACTGCCTGTATCGGCAATCAAAAAGTTTGCCCCGGTTATCCCCGCATCGGCCTGCACATATTTATCGCGCAGTATCTCACGCGCTTTTTGGGTGAGTTGCTCAGGCGTTGAATCAAGCGGGGTGCCGAATTTTTCATTAAACAGCTTCGCTATATCTTCTTTAGATAAATGCATTGCCGGCGTTACAATGTGGTAAGGCTTTTGCCCCAGCAATTGTACAATATATTCGCCCAGGTCCGTTTCTAAAGATTCAATTTGGTTATGCTCCAGAAATTCATTCAGCTGAATTTCCTCTGTAACCATTGATTTGGATTTTACAACGGTTTTTACGCCTGCTTTTTTTAGGATATTGAGGATTTCGCGGTTAGCCTCTTCTGCATCATTCGCCCAGATCACTTTGCCGCCACGCTTTTGGAAATTGGCTTCAAACTCGGGTAAAAACTTATCCAGGTTCTCCATCACTTTCCATTTCAGCACATGGCCTTTGCGCTTATTATTTTCCAGGTTGATGATCTTCGATAATCCGCGCGCGAAAGCGGCATCATACTTACCAATATTATAATTGATAATGCGGCGATGATCTTTATCAAATGCCTTTTGCTCACTCGCAACGAGAAACTCTTCAGCTACTATACCCATATTATCAGAATCAAGAGCCAAGATGTAAGAATCAAGACAAAAAGTCTTACACTAAGTTCCCGGCGTTTATGATAACCCAAGATACAAGAATCGGAGCCGAGAAAAATCTTGACTCTTGATTCTTACATCTTGGTTCTAC
>JABDDX010000061.1:17730-18384 GCA_013287375.1 Bacteroidota bacterium
TCCAGCATGGTAATAATTTTATCCAGCTTGTCCAACTCTATTTTATTTAACAGAACCTGTAATTCTTCTATTTCTTTTTTGGCCTCTACGTTCGTTCTGAAATCTTCATCAGCCTGCGCACGGTCGCGTTCACCCTGGCGATTTTGCGCCATCATAATAATTGGCGCTGCATAAGCTGCCTGTGTCGAGAAAAGCAGGTTAAGTAAGATGTATGGATACGGATCCCAATGATCTACATAAGCAACCACGTTTAAAGCCATCCATAAAATCACAATAACCGTTTGGATGATGATAAACCGCCATGAGCCCATGCCTGTAGCCACAGAATCGGCCAGCCTTTGCCCGAAAGTCATTTCACTTTTATGCTTCTGATGCCAGTTTAATTTTTGCTCCATAATTTTCTTTATTGTTTCTAAGCTAAACATACTAATTTAATTGAAGCTAACGACCTTCATTAAATAAAGATGTCGCGGAAAAGTTTGATGTAAACGTAATTATCGTAACCTATCGGCTGATTTAATCAGCTTTTCATCACGCTGAATGCCTTTTATAGCCAGCAACAGAAAAACAATCGCCAACGGGCAAAGCAGCATGCCAATACCATAGTTATTGGTTTGCAGCGTAATATCACCAACAACCGCCTTCGAAGCCTGG
>JABDDX010000062.1 GCA_013287375.1 Bacteroidota bacterium
CCTTATTACGTACCGAACCCGCCAGTACATTACCGACCACGGAAGTGATGGTTGCTGCGGTATCTTTCCCGTAATGCAAATTGAACTGCGGCAACTCCTGCAAGCCCATCAAAATAGCCACCTTATTACTCCTGGCCACTGCCAAAAGATTTTCGATTTTGTAAGTATATAAAGTTGGAATTTCGTCAATGATCAAAGCCGAAGGGAGATTACCCTTGCTGTTGATCAGCTTGGTCAGTCGGTTCATGACTACTGAATAACAAGCGGAATTGATATTCTGTGTATTCGGGTCATTCGCCAAAACCACGATACCCGGCGAATTTACATCCGATATTTTGAGGTTAAAATCATCGCCCGAAAAGACCCAAAACGTTTCTTTTGTGGCCAGCCTCGAAATGAATATTTTGAGCGTACCGATCTGTCCCTCTAATTGTGGAAAGGCTTTTTGTACATAAGCGCTTTTAAAGGGTGATAACAACGAAACCAGTTCCGGTTCGGAAAACAGCGTATTGAAAATATCCTCGTAGGAATGGTTTAAAAATGACAGGACATGCGGAAAGCTGGAATATTTGCCGCCACTGTATTTGCTGAAAAAGTAGACGCAGGCGGACAGGAAATTAATGGCAGATTGGGTAAAGAACTGGTCGCTGCCGCCGCTCTTATCGCCTTTCTTCATGGCTTCCACTAATCCTTCGGCACCTTCGGACGCATCCGCCAGTGTCCGCAGGTAATCGCTTCGCCAGGGATTGGTGCGCCTGCTACGTTCCACATCATTCAGGTTAATGACATGAAATTCATGCTTCTTGCATTTGCCCTGCTGTTTCGCCAATAAGTAATGGTAATAAGCGATCTTGCCTAAATCTGGGTACTTATAATCATAAATCGCAGCACAAAATTCTTTGGCGATCAGTTGCCGGATAAAGGGGTTTACAATTCCCCAGGTCTTACCAGAACCTGGGGTTCCAATAAGTATCGTGCCGCGAAAGGGGTTCACAATATTGATCCAGCCAGCCCTAACCTTGCCTTTAAAATAAAACAGCATCGGTATATTCACCGAATAAGGCGTAACGACAGGCTTTACCTGCTGCATAAAACTTTCGCCTTCTACATTCCATATATCCTTGCCCAAACCCGAATGGATCATTTTGGAAATGTTATCCATCGAAAGGCTGATCATCACGGCACCCACCAGGGAGCAAACCATGTACAGCAGGTTGAACCATGTGGTGTAAGCACAGGCAAAGGGGGACGGCCTTCCCTGATAAATGATACTGCCAAAAAACAAAAGCAGCCCTATCGCAAGCGGGTAGACAATATGCTTTTTAGGGTCGAGGTCTTGTTTCTTTTTGGCTAAGGTGCCGATGCTGACCAGGCAAATCAACAACAGGGTTGCCAGCTTGCTGTACACCAGTTGCTGATAAATAAGGATATGGCTCAGCTTTTCAATCGGGCCATAAAAAAAGCCCCAGAACGGGGCTTGCTTGTAAACGAATATGGCGGCTTCGAGCGCAATGGACAGATAGATCAAACATTGCATGAATCCGTGCAACTTGTGTTGCTCGTGGGTTTCTTCCATAGCATAATTTGTTTTTTATAGGGATGGAAGGAGGGCTGCGCCGTTCTTCCATAAAATAAAGGTTTAAAGTGTGTAGCGTTCCACGCTGGCGATGGTGTCATGGATTGCACCCCCGTGGCTGAGAAGGGCTATTCTTTCAAGGTCAAACCCCCTGTTTTTACCCATAACAACTGAGTGATAACCAAAAGTGATGACGATACCGCTCTGCGCTAAACAATGCGGTATTTCATCTTTCAACTGGCGAAACGGGCTGCATACGTGTCCCTTGTAGAGTTCCATCGACTTACGGAATGCGTAAGGAGGGTCAAGCAAAATGGTATTGAACTTTTCGCCTGTCCAGCCCCTTAATAATTCAAGTGCATCCAAATGGTAATGGGCGGGCATTTCGGTATGGAGATCATTACGAAGTTCATATACGTTTAGTAAAGTCTGGCCAGCAAATAGGTTGAGTACCCGTCCTTCGCAGACTTTTTCTACCCAATTCCTGATCGGAACAACGGAAAAAGTATAGCGGTGCAGCGGACAGCGGAAATGTTCAAACTGCACCATAAAAGAAAAATAAGTTTGTGATCATTAACGGCTTAAAGCCTCGCCGGGATAGTCAATGGGCATAATGGATGGTAACCGTAAGGGCCTTAAATTTTCAGAATGGTCAAGGGTATCTTCGGTCTTTTCTTCAACCTTCTCACCGGGAACGGCTTTCATCTGAGTTTCTCTGATCTTTTCGGAAATCTCGCTTTCCAGCCTCCGCAGTTCGACCCGCAATTCGACCAATTCCGCTTCTTTCTCAAATGTTTTCTGGCTTAACTCCTTGAGCGTGGGTATCTCCTTTACCAGTTCAGCCTGTTTTTTTTTGTAAGTATCTGATAAGCCGCCAACCTTATCAATGGCGTTCAGGAAATACCGCGCCGCCACTTTCGGATTGTCGGCATTTGGGTGTCCGCCGTTTAACTGGTATTTTATCCCGCCAGGCCCTTCCGCAAACAAATGGTTTTGCAGGCGGTACTGGAACAATCCATTTTCTTCATAGCCTTCCCGCTGCTGCCGTATATACAGCTTAAACCCGTAAAGGGTCCCGATCTGCTTTTCTTCAGGGTGTCCTTTTTCCGGCTTCCAGTTGCGGTACAGGTCAATAATCTTTTTTCCTAATGCTTCGGAATCAGCCAAATCAAAGCCAGTCAAAGAAACCGGGTTAAGCTTTGTTCCGTCCGGCGTATGTTTTAATTGTTTTTTGTAAAGCGCGTCATCCTTTCCCAAACCCTTCAGCGTAGATTGGGTATCAGCCAATTCTTTTTCAGCTCTTTCGAGGCTTTGGCGGTTACGGGCTACTTCTTTAAAATGTGCTGATTTCCAGCCTTCGAGCTGGGCAACCTTTTTTTCCACTTTGGCCTTATCCAGCAAGGTGGTATCGCCCGATAAGATGGCGATGTATTCGGAAAAGTTCATGCCGCTCTTTTCATCAAGGGCACCTTCATCCAGTGTGCGCACATTCAACTCGCAATTTTTCATCTGCGAGATAAAGGTTTGCTTGTTCTTGAGCAGGTTGAACTTGTACGCATCCAGCGACTTTTCAACGCCGTAAATAAAATTCAATACTTTGTTGCCATAAAACTGTTTCGCCAGCCAGTTGCCCTGGCGTGCGCCGCGACCGTCCCGCTGTTCGAGGTCAGATGGCCGCCAGGGTGTGTCAAAGTGGTGCATGGCTAAAACCCGCGCCTGTACATTCAGCCCTGTTCCTGCCTTATCGGTACTACCCAATAACAGGCGAATTTCACCTGCATTCATTTTGCGGAACAGTTCCGGCTTTTGGCGGTCGCTCCAGTCGTGGATATAGGTGATCTCGTGCTGCGGAATATCAAAATCCCTGACCAGCTTATCCCGGAGCGCATCATAGATATTAAAAGCGTTCGGCTTTGGTGTGCCTATATCACTGAATACGATCTGCGTACCTTTATGCTCCTTGCTTAAATTATAGATCCCGGCGATTTTCCGGGCACAAACGTTCACTTTGTTATCCGGGTGATCCTCGTAGTCCGGGTCTATCAGCCGCATATCAGCGGACATCTTTTTCGCATAATTGGTAGCGATCAGCATCCTGGCGTTGTCTTCCTCATCCGTCAATGGCGCACGGCCAATCAATGTGGCATCGCCTGTCTCGGCGAACTTCATCAGGCATTTTATAAATACCTGTTGATCCGGGGTTGGATGAATGTTTACCAGTGTTTCGGCCAGTTCGGGCTTATCGAGATGGATATGTTTGGCGGTTTTGTAATCCGTAATTTCATTGTAGAAAAGCGCGAGTTCGGGCACTTTGATAAAATGGCGGAATCGCTCTTTTGCCGTGATCTGGTTGGTTACTGAAAATTCAAAGTCCGTAGTTTTTTTGGCAAATACCGCTGCCCATGCATCGAAGTTGGAAATGTGCTGTCTTTCCAGTTCATTTGGCCGCAGGTACTTAAAGATCAGGTACATTTCGGTCAGGCTGTTGGATATAGGGGTACCCGATAAGAAAGTAACACAGAGATCGGCATCGAATTTCTGCTGGAGGGTGCGTACCGCAAAGAGCATATTCAACGCCTTTTGGCTGCCCTCCATATTGCCCAAACCCGCAACCCGGTCGTGACGCGTGGTAAAGGTGAGGTTCTTGAATTTATGCGATTCATCCACAAAGAGGTGATCCACATTCATTTCCTGGAAGTTGATGCCCGTATCTTTTTTGTTATCGATAGCATATAAGACCCCGTTCAATTTCGCTTCCAGGTTGGCCTTTCGCAACTCAAGCCCTTTTAGCATTCTGCGGGAAATCTCACCACCCAATGATCTGAGCGTCGACAGATCCCGGTCAACATTATCAAGTTCGGTTTCAAATATCTGCTGTTGTATTTCAGGTGATTGGGGTATTTTGCCAAACTGGTCATGTGTCAGGATGATGCAATCCCAATTATTATTTTTGATCTGGTGAAACAGGGCCTGCCGCTTGACCGGCGTAAAATCATTTTCACCAGGTGCCAGGATTTTTGCCTGCGGGTATCCTTTGCGGTAAGTATCAGTGATCTGCCCGACATTGGCCTTCAGCGCCAGTATCATCGGTTTTTGAACGATACCCAAACGCTTCATTTCCTGCGCGGCTACGATCATCGTCAAGGTTTTTCCTAAACCGACTTCGTGGTCGATCAGGGCACCGCGATTTTGTAAAATCCGCCAGGCGGCATTTCTTTGTGAACTGTACAGGTCATCAATGCCCAATGCCTGGCGGTCAAGCCCCGGAAATGCTAAATGGCTGCCATCATACTCCCGCAGCACATAACAATTGAAAGTATTGTTGTATAAATCTTCAATGGTATTTTTCTCCGTTCCCGGCAAATCGCGCAGCCATTCCTCAAAGCGGCTGCGTATGGATTCGATCTTTTGGTGCCCTAATTGTATCGCCTCATTATCGGGTACCCGGATCGCGTCATCGCCCGAACCAATTTTATAACTGAAATAGGGGCTGGTATTTTCCAGCGCATGTTCCAACAGGGCCGCACCCTTCATTTTTATGCCGGACTTAGGCATAATGGCAAATTCCTCATCGGTTTTGGCGTTGCCATGCTTGTAAGTGACCTTAAAGGAATCGACCGAGGAAAAGTATTCGATGCCGGTGTCCAGGCTAAACAGGTCGCTGGCAAACTGGTTATAATAACGAAGCGGTATCCAGCGTTCGCCCAGGTTAAAATCCAGCAGTTCAAAGGGTATTTTTTCGGGCTGCACCCGCCGGATAGCGGCAAGGCTTCGTGCAATTTGCATATCCTCGGGGTTAGCCTCCGCCGACTTTTCGGCCAGGGATAATTTCCGAACTACATTTCCTGACAAGTAACCATCGTTCGTTTCCCATGTGCGGTCCACCGGGTTCATCAATATTTTGTCGTGCAGTGTTCGGATGACCTCAAACTCATCCAGCCCGGTCATTTTGCCGATATAATCCAGGTCGACAAAGCCCTTGTCATTCAGGCTGCGCGCCAGTCCTTCAGCCGGATCATCGGTATGCAGGTTTTCCTGCTGCGGGAATACCGGGCCATAAAAGATGTCCGCTTTTGTCCAGGTATCGTTTTCACGACGCTCCAGCGAGGACAAGATGGTAAATCCAAAAGCGGCATCCTGTAACAATCGATTACGGTTATGCTGCCGGTTCAGCTCGCCATTTTTGGCTTTAAAATTATCATAATGACGGTTCAGTAAAACCCGCAAATCGGGCTGAACCTGCAAGGTCTTTGCTTCCGCACCATACAGTTCCATGTAACTGTCCCGCAGGGGAATATAAGCCCTGAAAAACGAAACTTCCCTTTGATCATCAAAGGGCTTAAACTCGGCCTGCCCGTTTTCAATACGGTCAATCAGCCCTGCTTTGCCTTCATGGATCACCAGGGTGTCCCGGCTATAAAATGAATGAAGCGCCGTAAAAGGCACCGGGCGGTCAGGCAGTAATTGAAATGCCCCTTCCAGGCTTTTATCACCTTCATAGCGGTAGTCATGCCCGAAATTTTTGAGTTTGGCGGATAATGCTTTGAGTTCGTAGCTCAGCGTATTGCCGCTTACCCACTTATTGGAAAAGCTCAGTTCCGAAACGTTGCTGTATAATTTATACAAGTAACGGCCTGAATCTTTAGCCCTGGCCGTAATAAGTACAATGCTGTCATGTTCCGGTTTTGCGGTGGTACGGATGGTACTGATCTGCCTCGCGGTTGAGGGGTCGGTAAAAGCTTTATCCATATCGGATAAATAACCCTGCGCCTGATCATTATTAATAGACGGCGCATCGAATAAACCCAGCTGGCCTTGCCCGCCCGTACTTTCAGCCTTGACTTCCGGCACTTCCAGAAATGTAAAAAATCGCCCGCTACCGGCGGTTTTTCCCGGTTCCGGTCCTACAGCCTTTTCTACGGCCAGCTTTTGCTGCAACGCCTTCCACCGTTCACGGTCAAAGTTAGCGGCAAGTCCTTCAGCCACCTGCGCTTGCAGGGGCTGCCTGATCGCTTCCAGCGGCCCTTTTTGCCAAAGCATTTGGCTGGCTTTGCCATATTGATTCTTGCCCTCGTCAACAGTGTCGCCCAATCGTAATTCAGGATGGCGTTCGATATAAGCATTGAGCGAAAAAGTCCCGTAGCTGTTTTCCTGTTCTACCGTATCGATCAGTAGTTGCTCCGCTTCGCTGAATGCTTCCTTAAAATCGTTCTTTTGAACCAACAGCAAATGGCTGGGCGCTTCGGTATTGGCATTATCTTTCATCAGGTTATCCGGCAATACTGACAGGCTGATAAAATCAGCCGAAGTAAAGACATGCTTTCGCGCCAGCGAATTGGAAGCGGTATTTAAAAAGGCGTCCGTCACCAGGTAAGCCAGCAAACCACCATCGCCCAGTTTGTCCAGGCCCTTTGCAAAAAAATAATCATGGATCTTTGCCGTTATCGCGCTGCCCTGGTAGGCAGGGTCAAACACATGGAAATTGCCGTAGGGGATATTACTAGTTATAAAATCATATTTGCCTTTCTCCTCCGGCGATGTTTCTTCAAAACCGCGAACCTGGACCATGCTGTTTACCGGCAATGTTAAGGCAAGCGCCATCAATACCTTCCCGGTCAGCACATCCTTTTCCACGGCGTTGATCTCCTGTAAGTCCGGGAAGGCTTTTACCGCTTCGGTAATAAAAATGCCCGCACCGCTGCTCGGTTCATACAGGCGCTGGGGCAAAATCCCCTGTTCCTTCATGGCGGCATACAATGCGCCGGGCACCAAATCAGGCGTATAGAATGCGGTTTGGATGCTGCTTTTCATCGCATTGTTAGCAGACCTGTAATCCTCTGCTGACAGCTTTTCCAGTAATAACTGGTGCAGTTGTACGAACAAAGGATGCAAACGTAGATCGTTGGCAGAGGCATTTTGCTGTGCCCAATCTTCTACCGGCCCGCCGCCAAACAAGACAGCCTTTAAACCGCCAAACCCGGCATAGCTTTTTAGAATTTCGATTTCCCCGGCAGTGTAGTTTTCCTGCCCGGACAAGGCAATGCGCAGGGCATCGATATTCCCGGACAGTTTTTTTGAACTGTTAAAAGCCATAATTTAATCTCCTTCCAGGTATTCGGCTATGGTGCCGGTAATGGCATAGCGCAGCAAGCGGCTGTCTTCGCTTTCGGGAAACCCGAATTCTTCAAATAGAAAAGCGCAGGCAGCCATCAGGTTCAGCAGTTCGTAAACCAGGATGCCGTTAACGAGAAAAGCCAGGTGCGTTTCTTCAAATTCTTCCTCGAAAACAAGTTGCAGGTAATCGTACCGCTCCCGTTCGTCCGGCTCCAGTAATTTTAAGGGGTTCATTACAGCGGGATAATATCCGCGTCCAGCACATCCTGGTAAGTGATATTCAGGGTGATCATCCTGCCGGAAAGCTGCTTTTCGCTGAGTTCGATATGTAATGTTTTATTACCCGGAAAGGTCATTTTTTTGAGTACGATGATGTTCCGGTATGTCTTTTGAAACAGCGGGTTGTCAAAAAGGATAAATTCGGGTTTGAGCGCAATCGACTGTACGTTCGTGGCTTTAGTTACCTTTTTATCATCCACATTAAAGCGGTACTCATCAATCGCATAATTCAGCCTTGTTTTGTTGGCGTAGCCGAGGTCAAGGAAAATATAATCGCCAACGGTATAAAGATGATAGAGCGAAGCCTTCAGGCCGAAGGCTTTGGTATGTTCAATTGCTTTCCCCGGCTTTTTACGAAACAGGTTTAAGGCGATGTTTTTTAATTGGGGTTGTGAAAAGCCGATACCGCTTATGTCCAGTGGCCGGGTGTCCGAAGGCTGTATTTCAATATCGGTGCGGCTATCCCGTGCCGTAATGGAATCTGCCCGGATCACATGGTATTGCGCTATGAATTTCTCTCCCGTGATGGTTACAATAACATCTGCCGACCGCACTGAATCTTTCAGGCGTATGCGCAGTACATTTTTCAGGGGCAGGTCGCCCACTACGGTTTTTGCAGATATATCTACATATTGTATCGGCTCAGGGGATATAAAATGAACGGATACATTTTCCGGCAGATAGATAATGGGTAATTGGCTTTTCTTTGTTCCCTCAGCAAAGGGCGTGTTTTGAGCATAGGTATGCAGGCTTATCAAAAAAATGGTAAGAAAAAAAAATATATTTTTCATGGTTAGTAACTTTTCTGCGCGTTTTGCAGCGCATCGTTATCGATTAAATAGAGATAGGAATTGTATTTGATCTTCGCCTTGTTTTTGCGGATCATCCCGGCTACGGCCGATGAAGTGGACTCGAATATTTTGTCCACCGAACTCATCATCAGCTGGCTGGCCGCTGACCCGGTGCCGCTGTCATCAATGGTGATACCTTGTATGGTGTTCGTGCCGAGGTCTTTGGTAAAATCGCGGAATGCCGATTCGGGCACATACAGCCCGGCCAGCCCATCCAAATCATACACATCCAGCTTTACGGGCAATATTTTATCCTGGTAAAGAATAGATTTGACCGATAATGTTACCCGCTGGCCCGAAAAGCCGGTGATCAGGGCATACAAGTAAGTCCCTTTTTTTATGAGGAAATGCCCGGCATCAATATCATCGAGCAAGCGCAGGCGTATGCGCGAACCCGCATAGCCGGTCAGGTTTTCATCGATAACTACCTTGATGAAACCTTCATCCTTTCCGGGCATCACGGTATTAAAGTCCGATGCAGTTTCATCGGCCTTATGCACTTCGAGCGTTACCGTTTTTGATTTTAAAGCTTCCGCTTTAGCGGCAGCATCCTTTTTTTGTTTCTCCGCTTTATAGGCAGGGTCGTTAACCTTGTTCATACTGTCGAGGTAAGCCATTTGGAGCTTAAACATTTCTATCGGGTCTTTGGCCTTTTGAGCCGCATCGCTAGTATTGCCGGGTGCTTTAGATTGGCGGTTAGATAAACCTTTAAGCGCTTCGGCCATCGCCTGATCGCCTGCCGATACCGGCCCGGTTTTTGTCCTGTAGCCTGCATTGGCCGTTGGCTGAATATCGCGCTGGCTGTACTTATTCTTCATAGCCTGGCTGATCGAATCCAGCATCCTTTTTTCCTTGTCGGAATAGGTGTTATCGTAGGTAGGGTTACTGGTTTTCTCCGATGGCAGGGCGCTTACGGCTGTTAAACCATCTCCTTCTTTGTAGGAATTACGATAAGCATCCAGCTTATCTTCCAATTGTTGTTTTTTAATATCCGGGGACACATCGGCCACCGTGCCGTTAAACCCCGCCTGTTGTTTGGTGGTGGTTTTCTTTTTTGCGAAACCGCTGTGGTAAACAAAAAAGAACAGGCAGAAAAAAGGCAGCAGGATCAGCGGTAAAATGTATTTGGGTTGCTTGAAATTAATGCTCATAATGTTATAGATTGATATGGTTACGAATGTGCTGCAGGCTGTCCAGGTCTTTCAGCAATGTGGCGCTATCGGCTTTGCTGAGCGTGTGCTGACGGGTAATACTATCGACCTGTTTTTTTAAGCGGATGGTTGCTTTTAAAGCGGCACCTGCCTGCATGATCCGGTCAAGTCCGCCCGAAACCGGGTTAACTACGGGGGCGGCCACTTGCTTCTTCGGCACCTCTTTATGCCGCATGACCGTAAAGCAAAGGATGATGGATAAGCACATATTAATGACCATCATGCAGAACAGGAACTTCGGGTATCGCTCAGCCGTCTTTTTTAAACCCATCCCTGCTTTGGTAAACCAGGGCCTGAACTCTTTTTTGATCTCGCTCAGTACCGTATCCCTGGGATCGCGGTCAGAAGTTATTTTTTTGAACATCGCTGAGGTCTTTATTTTCGAGGGTCTTCCAGTTAATGATGAGTACGCCATGCGGGTTATCGTCGCTGCGCGGGATGTCCTTCAGGTAGCCTTCGGTGATGAGCGAACGCACTACCGTCGAACTGCGCCGGTCAATTTTCAGCTTGCCGTAATAGCGGAAATAGTGCTTCGGCATATCAATGGCAATAGAATCCGTTTGCAGTGTCAGGACGGAGCTGGAAGACAGGATAGAGTTAAAAAAACCATTCTCCTTTAGGTTATTGTATTCTTCCACGCCCGACTGATCGACCAGGTACATGGCCTTTTTCATTTGGTATTCGATGTACTTATCATCAGGTGTCAGGGAAAAGAACAGGGCGTGAAATAAATCCACATCCGCCTTATATTCGGCGGGTCGGTTCATTTGCATATCCGTTTGAGTGGCTTGCAGTGGTATGTTGTTATTCAGGATATAAATGCTTTTTCGCGCATCCATTATCTGCCGGTAGGCATAGGAGCAAAAGGTAACGGACAGGATAATGGAAGTTAAAAAACTGCCAAAGGCCACCCAGGTCGCCAGCCTTATCTTGGCTTCGATATTTTTAATGATCATAAAAATTGAATTGAGGTTAGATAAAGCTGCCGGATACCCTGCGGGCGACTGCCATCACGGTAGCGGCCCCACGGCTTGCGCTTGAAGTTGCTGAAGTAATGCCTGAAGTAGAGATGATCCAGGTGGAGATACTGGGTACGGTGAACATACAGATCGCGCCGATCACAAAAACAATGATGACCGTGCCGAATGATAAGATACCATTCGCGGCAAATGCGGCCAGCTTGGTCATATCGGCTGCCGCTCCGTTTGTGCCAACCAGTTCCTGGTATTTGCTGATCTCAGATTGCAGGGCGTATTCCTGCATCAGACCGCACAAATACATAATTAAATAGGCGATGCCGCTGTATAGGTTAACTGATACAAACCGGGCTATCCAGGTACTAAAGCTATCACGAAAAGCAGGCAGGATACTAACTGCTACGGAAAAGGGCCCTAATATGATGAGGATGGATGAATAGATTATTTGAATCATAAATATGATATACACGGCTATTCTAAGAATCCATATACCTGCCAGTTCCAGTAATTGCGTAATCAGCAATTGCATACCGACGGTGAGCCGGTTCTTCAATTCCAAAAGCGGCGATATGACCGTAGAAATCCCTTCCTTTATTGTGCTGGTCACGGAATCCCAGGCTTGTCCGTACCATGTATCGCTTTCCTTTTCAGCTACATCGGCCTGCGCCTGGAAGGTGTAAAGCGAATTGGCAACGGCCAGCATCAGGTTGGCGCGCTGAAAACGCAGGCCATCCACATCGCTTTGGACGCTGTTAAACATCTGCTCGGTCTGGTTGGCCACCAGGTCGGTAGGAAAAGCCACCACCTTGACGAACGCGCCCCACCATAAAATGATCATTGCCAGGCCGAAGGGCCGTAGCAAGGGCATGATCTCCATTTTTTTGTCACCCACCATCATCTCGTATGACTTAATGGCAAAAAAGATGATCATAAAAATGGCTGCCAGCGCCTGTGCATCGGTAATAAACAGGTCGAAATGTGCCCAAATCGACTGTTTCAGGCCGGTTAAAAAGGTCATCACCCCGGTTTCATAAACCGCATCACCCTGTAAATATTGCAGGGATTGCCTGCTGATGGTCGTATCTACGGTTGCGGTTTGTGCGAAGCCCGCCGCTCCCGATAACAGGAACAACAGGCATAAAACCATAAATTTCTTCCTCATAAGGTTAGTATTTCGCGTTTTGGAGAACCTTATTGGCGATCTTCACATCACTTTCGGGTGTCCAGTTACTGATAGGTACAGATGATTGTTGCAGTTGCTGCTGGGTTTTAGCCATGTTCAGCGTACTTTGCGCTGCCGAAATGCGGATCGCCCACACGCTGGAAAGGTTGAGGTACTCTTTCAACATCCGGTAATAGGCCATGATGCGTGAACCCCTGTCCATGTCTGTTGTCCTTGCACCGTTTAACCGTTCTTTTAGGATACCTAATTCATTCGTGTACCAGGAATACATACCTTCGGAAACCAGCTTGGCGCTGACCTGCGGGGACAGCGGCCCTAAAATCGTTGCAGCCGAATAATTGAGCAAAGGCTGGAACTGTTGGTTATAATATAAAAACCATAAGGGATCGGCATCAGACAGTAAGCCGGATTGTGAGGCGATCTGTGATAGCGCGGTATTGCGCACCGTGTCGGAATGCAGTTTATACTTATTGTCGATCCCGTTCATTGTGCTAACGAGCGCCAACCTTTGGGTCTGCGGCCCGGTGGCGCTCAACGGGCGCAAATCTGTTTTGTGGTAATTGGGATCGAATAAGCCCCAAACTAACCAGTAATAAGGATTGGTGTCTAAAAAGCCCGAATGCGGGTAAAAGTCATTTTGGTTCCATTGCGCATACACCATGCGCTGGCTTTGATTTTCGATGGCCTGGTCTTTGATAACTTCCTGCGCATAAGATGCGGAAAGCACAAAACCCAAAGCAAAAAGGCATAATAGTTTTTTCATGATGTTGGGATTTAAAAAAATGAGCAATAAAAAAAGGCGGCCCGTTGGGTCGCCTCAAATAATATGATGGAGTATAAATCAGGGGTTTGCCTGCAAGTATTTGGCTTTCTGAATGATCTGCTGGACAAAGAACTTATCCTTATTGATAAAGTTTTGCCAGGGGTTTACCGATGCCAGCAAACCGCGCTCTTTGGTCCAATACATTGCCCGCCAGGTACCGTAGGCCAAGCTGTTCAGTATCTGTAATTGCTGGGTAACCTTGCGCAATAACTGGTCACGGCCATTATAATCGGCCAGCACATTGTTACCGGATTTTAATACAAAAGCAGAAACATCCGTAGCCAGGCTCACCGACCGCACCTTCATTTCGTTCGCCATATTGGTGGCGAATAACAATAAATAAGGCTGTGCTTTTGCCAACTCCAGGGCCTGGTTGAGATAACTGATCATGTCAGCCGTGATGGTGCCCATGTACTTTACTTCGAGGCCATCCTTTAAAGCGGAGTTTACATCGGCTAAGCCGTTATAAATGATGGTTTGCGCTAAAACCACCGAACCGACATTTACATTTATATCATCAAGGTTATTATTGATCTTGCCGAGATACTGATTGTGAGCTGCCTCGGCGCTGCTGCGCACCGCCTGATTAGCCACTACCGATTCAAAATAGGAAGGATCGAAAACATACTCCTGTGCAAACGCAGTTGAAAGGTTAAAGCTGAAAGGTAAAAGGCAAAGCAGGATGCGGAATAACTTTTTCATTGTTTAAGGTATTTGGCGTTTTGAATAATGCTTTCCGCCATCGATTTGTCCATATCAATAAAATTCTGAAAAGGGTTGATCGAACGTAACAGCGTAGACAAGTTAGAATAGGTCAGAGTATTGACCAGGTTGCCGGATAGTTCCTGTATCTGGCTTAACTGCTGGATCACATAATCAAACAACAGCTTCCGGTCGGACGCCTTCATCTGGTTTACATCACCGATAGACAAGGTTAAGCCGGTTATGTAACCAACCATAGCCTCCGCTTTTTCCGCGAACTCAATTTCCGTGGCCAGGCCGAGCGCGGCACCAGCAGGATTTTTTTCTGCAAGTTGGACGATCTGTCCCTGGAACTTAACGATCTGTTCCACCATCGGGGTAGCATAAATCCCGATGTCTGCAATATTGATCGCCGTGCCTAAAGTATTGTAGCGCTGTTGCAAAGTGCGGTACATATTTTTAAGCTTTACCAATAAGGTCAGGTTGGACTGTTCGTTGGCGGTAACTGTTGCCTGGTTGTTCCGGGCATTTACCTGCTGCGTATGCTCATCTTTTGACTGGTCGATCAATTGGTGCATACCTACTACATCAATGGTGCTTTGCTGCGAAAAAGCCGAAAGCGAAAAGCACAGGGCGAAAAGGAATAGCAGCGTTCTCATTGCTTCAGGTATTTGGCGTTATTGATGACGTCATTGGCTATCCGAACATCTTCATTTTTCCAGGTTTCCCAGGGGTTAAGCGAAGCCCATAAGCCTTTGATCTTCGCCCAATACATCGCACGTTGCATCCCGTAAGCTATACCCCTTAAAATTTCCATTTCGCGTTCGATGTGATTGAGCAGCTTGCCCCGTTCCCCGGCGTCCATCAGGTTATTTCCACCTTTAAGCACAAAGGCGCTCACATCGGTGGCCAGGGTAACCGCCCGTGTTTCAAACTCCCGTGCGCCCTGTTCAGCGAAAAGCAGCAGGGCCGGGTCGGATTTTGCCAGCGTGGCCGCCTGTTCTACATCGCTGACTATATCGGTGCCGCAATCGGCGATCTCCTTGATGGTAGTAAGGTTGTTGATCACCGAAGCAACCTGGCTCAAGCCGGTATAAATGTCATTTTGTAATTTGTTGACAATAACCAGTTGCCCGGTCACGGCCAGTTGCCCTTTTTGGATCAGGCTCAGGTTATTATTCGTGGTGTTGAGCTGCCCGTTAATGACGGCGCTGTTGACCAAAACGGCGGCTGAGGTCGTCGGGTCAACAACCAGTTCCTGCGCTCCTGCAATTTTTACCAGCAGGCCAAGCGCCAGGAATAGTACTATTTTTTTTATCATTGTTTATTAGATTAAGAGGTTATGGTATATGGACAAAAGCGATATTGATCAGGTCGAAGATTTTCTGCTGGAATTCCAGGATGCTTATGCTAAAAAAGCACCGCTGTGTTTGCTAAACGATAGCTGTACCGTATTAACGATGATCTATGATTGTGAAAATGGGGATGGGCACGAAATGGGCAGAAGAATTACCGGATCACCGGCTTTCGCTCAACGCATAACTCATCTCGGATTACAGATGACGGATTTAATTCCTGCTGCGTCTTCCCTCATCGTTGAGTTATCGGAAGCTTAGGCACCGGCGTAATCCGATAAGGGTTGGTTTTGCCGGTTCACCCTTTGTACAAACTCCGGCAGGGACAGGTCAAGCCTTTTCATATCACCGATAAAAGCGTCCAAACCCTTTGGGTAAGAACCATAATAACCGGTATAAACCTCAACTGCTGATTTTTCCGGTTTTTCCGTGGTATAGGAAAGATATTGCGCCATCGATACTTCAACGCCGTAAACTTCACCAACTGAACCCCGCCGGATGTACACCTCTTTGAAACGTCCGCGTCCCTGGGTATTATCCAGTTTATTAATAGAAAATATCTTTCGCCTTTCGGTTTCGTTGATGGATAGCAAGGCTGCGATCTCGGCATAGTTATCTTTGAACTTACTTTGATCCAGCAGGATGATTGTATCAGAATTGCTGATGATGCTATCCTTTACCACGGCGTTCCCAATGATGTCGCCTAATTCTTGTGTAACGACTATGGCCTCACCCCAAAACTTGCGCACGGTCTTGTACAAATACAGCAAATAACCAGCCATCAACGGACTTGCAATCGCTTTCCACGCTTCCTCTACAATTAAGCATTTCCTGCGGTCAGACCGGAAACGCATTTTCTGAATGAATACGTCCATGATCGATAACGTAACGAGCGGGAACAAAATTTTCGACTCTTTAATACTGTCAATTTCATACACGATAAAGCGTTCGGTAAAGAGCGACTGGTCGGTCGCCTCGTTCAGGATTGCTGCATATTCACCGCCGGAATAGAACTTTTTAAGTACATACCGGAACTCGTCAAAATCAAAGGGTATTTTCTCTTCCAGCTTAATCTCCGGAATTTTTTCCAATGCGAACTCGTAGAAAGTATCAAATTTCATAATACCGCCGCCAGCGAATTTTTTACTGTAATAAGCGGAGATCACGTTCATGACCACATCTCTTTCTACCTGCGTATAAGTTCCTTCTGCACCCTTCCAGGCGACGCCTATCAGCGTGCACAAAAAATCTTTTTTTTCAATATTGTATTCGGTTTCCGTTATTTGAAAGGGGTTCATCGTGATCGGCTTTTTGTCGGTATAAGTGATATACTTTCCCTTGTAATAGGAACAAAGCCCGGAATAGGAATGACCGGTATCGACAATAACCACATCCATGTTGTACAACATATATTGTTCCACCAATGAATTTACGAAGTACGATTTACCCGCACCTGACGGACCTAACACGAAGCGGTTGGAATTGTTGATCCTGTTGGTTCGTTTCGGCCAATCGGAAAGATCGATGCCTACCGGAATTCCCTGCCGGTCGGTAAACCTGACCAGGAAATCAGAAGGGTCATCGGTCGGCATACTTTCTTTAAAAAAAAAGCAAAGCGCCGCATCACAAGTAGTTAAAAACCAATCATATTCTTTCAGTTCGACACCATTACCCGGCAGGGTACAGCGGTACAGTTCCAATTGGTTATAAGCGTTTTTACTGACGATAATACCAAGGCCGAATAAAGCGCTTTCAATAAAGTTTGCGGCTTTTTGTATCCGCTCATGCTGCGCCGCCACTACGATGTTGAAATGGCAGTTCACCAATAGCTGGTTCTCCCGCACGACATCATTCAGCAAAAGGTCGATGTCTTCCACGCAAAGGTTATTGGCCGGATCAGGAATGCCCGAATGCCTTTTCTTTTTAAGTTCCAGCTTTTTGAGCGCCATGACCTGCCCGGGTATTTCAATGACCTGGTTAAAAACGATCACCTCAAAATCAGGCACGTTAAACAGGAAGGAAAGGAAATCTACCGGGAAACCTCGCAGTGCCTCCTTATCATTCATTTCAATATGCGTACCCACTGCGGGCGGCAAGTCTATATTATCAATATCTACCAAAGGGATATTGCGAACAGCAAGGTCGCCCATCCTGATCTCCGTATCATTTGGTGCGAGGTTATTCAACGCAACGGTTTCGGAGAAATTCATCGCCAGCAGCTGCACGACCAGCAAATGAATAGCGCCTTCCATTAAAATGACCGGGGCAGTATGCGCAGCCATCAAAATATCGGTCACTTTGTCCACTTGCTGCCGGAAATCCCGGAGCGCCTTTTGGTCAAATACATAAAATGCCCCTTTGCGCACCTGCCGGGTAATGGTGAGATAGGTTGTCACCTTTATATATTCCCGGCCAGCAAAATGCTCGTTATACTTTTGCTGTAAATATTCGCCCGACGGCGTTAAGGGATAATTTTCTTTGCTCAGGATATCCTGCTTTTGCAGCAGGTAACCGTCACCAAGAATTTTGACGATATTGATCATCAGCGCGTGGAACTCATCATAAGCTGCTGCCGCTGCGGAGAACCGTGTTACCGGGTTCATGATCCGGATAATGACCGAACACTCCCCGCCGGTTCCTACTAACAGGTCGATGTCCTTATAATGGTCAATGCCAACGTAGGGGATTTTAAAAACTTGTTTTGCGGCCATTGCGATTGATCCTCCTGAAATTGACCTGGTGAATGAATATGCCCTGCGGGCGGGATTTGTTATGGAGTCCTTTTTTCTGTTTACCGGCGATGTAAAGCAGGCCGCCAACGACGCTGCCGATGAGTACGATAGCACCCAGCCACTTATTGATGAGTGACATGGTTAATGCGCCTAAAACCAACCCGGCCAGCAGGGAGCCTACGCCCCAATAGATATATTTGCCTTTGAAGCCGCGAAATACGAGGGGCCTTTGGAGCCCCTTGTATATGGGATATTTTTTAGCCATTAGGTCAGGCCAAAGAATGCCTTGATGATGACCGCAGAAACCACCAAAAAGACACAGGAACCACCCCATCCCATTAATTCCTTGTTGATGTCCTGGTCACCCGCGTTCCATTTCGAGTACACGCGGATCGCGCCGACAATGCCGAC
>JABDDX010000063.1 GCA_013287375.1 Bacteroidota bacterium
TTAACAAATAAGAGGTTTCATTACCACCGGGTAAGGGGTTACGGTTGATGTCCTGCAAAATGATCTGGTAATATAACTGCTGCCCGGCAAGCGTTTCGGAATAGATAAACGGCAGATCAAATGGATAACCGTTGGTAAAGGCAGGTTCGCCGAAATCGGTAACCCATTTTGCGGGTGTGGATGGGGCGGGGAATGGCACATAATCCGCCATGTTGCCGCCGTTTTTTGTTTGGATCTGCCGGGCGGTGTAAGTTACATAGTAGGGGGCCGCGATAGCTATATATGGCGAAGTAATGGTAGTGCCGGGGTTTTGATAATCATCGTACTGCTCGGCATATTGGATGGTATAGCTGGCTGATAAGTTGGCGTCGCGATAATTTATTGAGGTGTAATCGCTATTGTCCTTAGCTTGCAGTAAACTTTGCAGGAAGTTTGAAATATCTGCCTGAACAATACCCTGGTTATTTGGGCGATTTATAGAGGTGATGGTGCTGATTGCATTGGTAAAAGGATCGACATAAGTGATCTGCGTTGATATTTGATAATAGGGTCTTAAAGTGTTCACATTTATAAAACCACTACCGCTCCCATTGTGCGGTGTATTGATCACAATTGAACTGCCATCGGCAGATAGCACGGTATAAACACCGTTATATGCACCCGCATTTAAGTATACATAGATGTTTTGATAATTTAACAAAGTAACGCCATTGGCAGCCGCGGTGGTTATAGCGTTTTGGTTGGCAGTAATAGCCGCCTGGATGGCGCTCATGTCGGCGTTTACGTTTACACGGGCATTGCCGGTAGCTGTATCAATAACTACACTGGTTACTTCAAAGTCCTTACGTTGATAGGTAAACACGATGGCATTGAAAGCGGCGTTCCAACGGCTGGTATTGTTGCCAATTGTTACCGATGGATCGGATATTAACAGGTTTTGCGTGATGGGTATGGTAACTGACGCAGAAACAGCACAACCCAGTGTATTTGCATCGGTACAGTAAACGGTATATGCGCCGCCGTGCAGGCCTGTAAAAACATTGCTGGTTTGGAAGTTGGTGTTATCCAAGCTATACATTATAGGCAAATAGCTGGAGGTGGCGTTGACACTAATCTGCCCGTCGGCTGCGCCGGGTGAACTTTCGGGTTTGGTGACGCTGATAGAACTTATTTGCAAATCACATTGATTAACCGGTGGGGCGGGATTCGGGACATCGCTTTGCCCTGTTACTACCCAGGCATTGTGTATATCTGCAGTAACAGAAGTAATTATACCTGCATAAATTACCTGTGACTGCCCTGCAATGGTGGCTGTTTTTGCCGTGATGGTACCATTTATTGTTTCGTTGTAATTTATAATAATGTTGTTACCGTTTACCGGAATGCCGGTTGTTACATCGGTTAATGCAATGATAACTGTACCGCAGATGTCGGGATGTATGGGATCAGTACCCGACGAGGTATAAGTGTTGATTATTTTTATTTGCGCTAAAATGCTCATATGGGTAAAGCGTTAAGTATTTGGTTTGAAATATTGTCGGCCATTTGTTCTAAGGTTTGATCGAGCTTTGTGTTGATGTTGTCATCGCCGAGTGGACCGGTTAGCAGCCCGGGTTTGCCGGGGAAGCCTACCTTATCAATCTTCTTTTTTATTGCCCAGGCGGCTTTGTCGGGTATGCCTTTGGCCTGGCACCATTGCTGTATGCGTTGTATCATAGGTGGGGTGCCTGGTTGGGCGTTTTTTGATGTTGGTCCGCGGCCGGTTTCAACTATTTGCAGATAGGAGGGGATTTGTAATTGCTGGGTTTGATTATTGGCTGTGATTGTGATGTTTTGGGTGTTGGTGATGTTTTTGGTTTGGAGGGAGTTGATGAGGTCTGTTTGTATGTTTTGGAGGAATTGGGTTATTTCGGGTTGATTCATGGTAGCTGTGGTTAGTTGTACTTAGCTTGGTGTAGAACTTGTTTGTGGTATCGCTGGCCGCTAAGGCGTCACTTTTCTTTTTCCGCAAAAGAAAAGTAACCAAAAGAAAACTCCCGGCTGCGCCTGCCTCTATTATTGTTAGTGCTTTTAGTTGGGTCTGTGCAACCCGAGCCAGACGATGCCGGATTTTTTGGGGTGAACGATGGGTTGTGCTTTTGCATTGGTTGTTAGCTTTTATTATTCTAATCTTACTTGTCATTGCGAAGAACGAAGCAATCGCGAACTTTACAAGGCTACTTTTCTCCGTGCAGTTGCTTCGACCTTTACAGCAATGACATGGTTGTTTAAGCGATTGTAGGGAAGTACATTGTGGCCAAGGTTATGGTTAAACTTACACCTGTGGTATTAACGTCGAATTTGTTGTAGACGGGGAGGCATTTGGCTTTGTCGCCGGCTTTGATGCGGAAGTAGCGGCCTTCGCCTTCGCGGTATTTGGAAGCTTTTACAATGAACTCGTTTGCCATTTGCAGGGCTTGGGTTACATAAGTTTCGTTGTCGGTTGTGTATTGGTCGAATTCGGTTTGGTAGAGGAATTCGAGGTATACAGAGAAGGTGTTATCTACCGAGCCGTTTATTTGCGGGGATACTTCTACGGGTTGAAGTGGGTACATGAAGACTACTGGAAAGGTCGCGTCATCTGCAAGAAGATTAAGCTCGTTGGCGGTGCCGTAGATAAATGTGGGGGTATTGCTTAGGGTTTGGGTTATGGATTGGATTTGGTTGCGAATCATGATTGGCGTTTTAATTTTAATGTTGTAGATACATATCGTTGATGATGTCAGGTGGTATCGCTGCCGCTAAGGCGTCACTTTTCTTTTTCCGCAAAAGAAAAGTAACCAAAAGAAAACTCCCGGCTGCGCCTGCCTCTGTTAATGGTAGTGCTTTTAGTTGGGTCTGTGCTTACCGAGCCAGACGATGCCGGTTTTTGGGGTGAATCTAGGCCTGTGCTTTTGCATTGGTTGCTTTTATATTTTTTGCGTTAGGGATTGGAACAGATACCGGCCACTTTGACGGGGCTCAGTGCAGGCCTGCGCTTAATTCCTCGCGGCGTATGAGTGGAAAGCCCGGCCGCAGGCAACGCCCTGAATTTCCCTGCATAGTTCGCGATTGCTTCGTTCCTCTCAATGACACTTTGTTAAAGATTTATCTTTGTGCCTGGATCAGTTCTGCGTATCGTTTTTGGTATTCGGCTTCGGTTTTGTTTAATAGTAGTTTGGTTAGGATGCGTTCGTAGGGCATATTTAAAATGGTGTCCCATTTGGTGATGTCGCCGGCGGCAAGGGAGTTTATGGTGTTGATATACTTAAACTTTTCGAATGCGCGGATGCCGGCTTTTTTTTCCAGAACTGTTGCAGGCGCTGCCAGTAATTTATTTTCTGTTTCGATAAGTTGGGATAACAGGAAAAAAAATGTTTGGCTATGGGCAGTGCCTCCGTTACCCTAAGTTTTTTTATTTCGGTGGTAAATGCTTCGGCTTCATATTCGTTGTAGGGCTTGCTGGTTGCCTTGCAGTAAAAGTAATGGGCAAGTATTTGGCAACAGGCTTTTAATGACGGGTTGAAATAATCCTGCCAGTCTTCTTCACCATAAATTTTGATGCATTCGCTGATCTCATCGGCAATAATTTCGCGGGCGGCCATGAATGCGCCTGCTGGTTCGATTGATAGGTTTTTCATGACTTTTACTGTGGGTTTGCCTGCTGATAAAATGATTTGATCGGGTATGGTATCGCTATTATACAATTGCGCGATTTGATGGGACAGTGATTGCACTACATCGCCAAACAATTGGAAGTCGGTAAAATTCAGGACCGTTTTTAGTTGGTCGGACGGGATGCCGGATAAGATGCTGATGGCATCGATATCATTCAGGTCGGGCGTTTGTTGCAGATCCATCATTTGCCCCAGCGTAACTTCGTTAAGTTGTGTGGGGATGCTGACGCGGAGTTTTCCGGTGGTGGTTTTGAGTGTTTTTTCTATCATACAGTAATTAAGTTTTTTAACGGATCGGTCCAGCCGGGTTGTTGGTAGGGGAGTCGGGTTTTTATTTTGCCGGATGAGCGGGTGTTTAATTTATTTAGGGCCACATAGCGCAGTGGATCAATTAAATGGTTCCAGGTATCAACCGGTTCATTAATGGGTTTGCCTGATCGGTCAACCTTCCATTTGTAGCGGTCGAGCTCCTTGCGCAGGTTTACGCTGCGGCGGGTGACGTTTATTTTGTAGCGTTTCAGGATGTCGATTGAATGCTGGATACTATCCGGGCCTTTTTTGGCACCTTTTACATTCCAACCCTGTCGGATAAGTTCTTCTATTGATTTTGGTTCGGCACTATCGGCGATGATCTCTGTTTTTTTACTGATGCCTGCATCCTGCATTTTTTTGGAAATATCGGTGTTGGTTAGGTGCGTTTCGTAGATCAGCTCATCAAGCCAAAGTTCGCCGTTTTGGCGATAGACCTCGATGCAGCCGGTTTCGTCGTTGGTATAACCGAAATCAAGGCCGGCAGCAATTAAATTAGCGCCTGTTGGTATATCTTCGCAAATGTGCCAGTTATTGGCAAAGACTAAACCCATGATTTTGCCGGTGAGTCCGCGGGCGTATACCTTCCAGAGTTCTTCATCTGCTTCTTTTAGCAACTCGATCTTATCCCGCTCGGATTGTTGCAGGAATGGGTTATGGCGATGATCAGATATGATCAACTCTACATTCTTTTTTCCTATGAGGTGTTCATGTACCCAGAAGTTGCTGTTGGGGTTATAATCGATAAATACCCGTTTGCGGGTACGGAGGGATAACTCATTGTAAATATCATAAGTGATACCATTGGCTTCGTTTATAAATAAATAGTCCCTTTTTCCAGACTTAGCGTCCTGTGCATCGGTGTAACTTTTAAATTCCATCAACGTGCCATTATGAAACTCGAAGATCCTGTCGGTTTTATTATAATTCTTCACCATGGTTTTTAACTGACCGGAACCGTTGTAAATGTTCAAGGCATCGCGCAGGGCACCGGCCTTAAGATTGGGAATATCCTGCCCGACAACGGTGATTACCTGTTTATGGTTTTCGCAGGCGAGGCAAAATAGTACCTGCTCAATAGCATAGGTTTTACCCGAGCTAGTGCCGCCCTGGTTAATGACGGTTTGAGCAGTGGAATGATAGTTTTGTTTGAAGAGTATGGTTGAGGTCATTGGGTCATTGGGTCATTGGTATGATTTTGATGCTGGATGGGATTATTTGGTGGTGCTTCTATCGTTTCCTGTATCATAATTTCTTTTTCGGAACTGACCGGTTTGGGACCACTTTCGATGATTTTTATGCTGAGGGTTTTTAGTGTGGTTTCATCGGTTGTTTTGCTTTCGTGTTTTTCGTTCCATCCCATACTTTTCAGGGCGAATATGGCACCACTTGTTGAATGTTGGTGGAGACGGCTTTCGTAAAATGCTTCGACACGGAGGCAGCCGCGTTTTAGTATTTCAGCGTATTTACCTCTGTGCATGCAATCATCAAAAAACTGCCGACTACTGAAGCCAAGGAACAGCGCCAGACCGCTAATGGTAGCAAATTCGGGTTCGCGGTCCCAAGTTTTGGTGCGGGTTGGTTTGTCGCCTTCTTTTTTGGGTGGCGTTCTGGTCATGCGGTATTTTCCTTTGATGTAGATGAAATATTGGTCGATAAGGGTAGTGAGTTCATCGGCTGTGAACTTCGGATATTTAGGCTTCATGAAATTTATGATTAAAATGCCGAATGGCATAAAAGACAATCAAAGATAGCTAAAATAATTAGTATTTGCAAATGCTGGGAAGAAAATAATTAAAGACGAAATTGATTTGGATTTTAATTAATTATTAGCCAGTATTTTTGCTGATCTTTTGTATCATTATTTTTACTTGTTAAAATTTGTTAAAAAGATTACTTAGGGTAATTTATACACAACTATTTTAACTATTTTTACGTATAATTATAAGTCTACTAGATAAATAAAGGCCCGGCATGAGAAACAAGAGGTTTACTCAATATTTCATTTTAATTTTTTTGCTGCTTTCGGGGGTGATCGTATCATGCCAGAAAGATCAGGAAGTTAAGGATGATGCTTCGGGCAAATCTGACAGCACCTTTATCGCACCGGACAATTATCTTGCTGCAAAAGGAACTTTAACGATAACCTTGCAAGACTCTACTTACAGCTTTGATGCTGCTACTGATTCAATAGCTTTTGTTAATGTGCATAATGGTAACAACCAGTATTTTGGTATTACCGCAATTAATAAAGCGCACAATATGAGCTTTGGCATAAGCAGCGGCGGTTATGCCCTAAGCAACATCAATACTAATGTTGCAGGGAGCCAGTTTATTTTGAAGCCTGATAAAGGAGCTGCTGATCAATATGCGCTAACAGACAGCGCTAGTGTTCAAGATTATGGCAAGATAAACCTTGGTGCTTACAAACAGGATAGCGTACTGGCCAAAGGTACATTTTATACCTACCTGGTTAAAGCGGGATTGGGTAAACCTACTATTTATAAGGTTAAAGGCACATTCAGTTTGCGGTTGAAATAAGCTGCCCGGGTGCTGATGCGAGGTTGCGGGTGCCGACTCTTTTTTATTTTTCCTCATCTTTACAGCTATCATTTTTCACTTAGTAACCCTTAAGTCAAAAAGTGGTTACTACAACCTTATTAGTGGCGCAGATGAGGCAAATGCGGCCTTTTTTGTGTATCTTTGGCTAAATTTTAAAACATTGATGAAAGTATTTATTGCAGGCTTGCCACTTGAAGTGGATGAGGCCGAATTAACAGCTGTGTTTGGTGATTTTGGGCCGGTTAAGTCCCTCAGGATCATTAAGGACCGCGAAACAAAAGAGAGTAAGGGTTTTGGATTTGTGGAGATGGTGAACGAGGATGAAGCTAAAGAGGCTATCAGGTGCATGAATGGCGCCAGCTACTACGGTCGTCGTATTACTGTAAACGTTGCTGAGGACAAAGGCTTTAGCGGCGGTGGCGGCAAAGGTGGTTTTAGACACAATTAAGCTATTATAACATATTATTCTTTTTTGAAAAGCCGGGCATTGCCTGGCTTTTTGCGTTTTAGAGAATTTTTGTACTTTGATTTTGTTGTTTGTCGCTTCGTGCCGCTCATTGCCGCGGCAGGCTACTTCTTTTGTCTTGAAACAAAAGAAGCAAAAATTCAAGTCAAGCCCTGATGCTTCTTTGCCGCACGTGGCCTTCCCAGCAAATCGGCTAGAACCGGGGCCGGAATCTTTTACCCTATGCTTCGCCGCTTATTGCCTGCGCTTCAGTAAAATTTCCTATGCCCTGCAGCCGCACAAGGCCTGCAGGGTTCTAGCCGTTTTCACCCGAAGCTTCGAGCCTGACAGGGAACGTAATTATCTTGGCGTTGAATCTGGAGTTTTGTTAGGCGATGTTGTATCGTCTGGTACATCTTCCTTGGCAGGTTTCTTGAAGTCGAGCTTACCAAACTTATACGTTAAGCTGATACCGAATGAACGGAACGGCACTTCACGCGTACTGGTTTGGTATGAGTTACCGGTATTTGTGGTAGCGGTTTGCGCGATATAATTGCTGAACGGATTTGCAGCGGTTAAGCCAATGCTCGCAGTTTTTTTCCATAGTTGTTTGCGTACCGCGAAGTTGTAAAACGCGAATGCGGGACTTGTACCCTGTATGGTACGTTGTGATGAGCGGTAGTTACCAAATACTTCGGCAGCAAAGCTGGGAGCAAACTCGTAAGAGGCATTCAGGTTAAGGCGATAGGCAAAACCACTAACTGTGGGGTCGCCGGGATTTTTAGAGATCCTATCAGCAAAAAAGTTGTTTGAACGCAGACTGAATTTACCTGTAACAGGGATCGAAATATAAATATTAGCACCCTCGTTGGTTTCTGAACCGAGATTGTACCGCGTGGTTAATTCTACATCTGTGTAATCTGTACCATTAACCGGTAATGTGGCGTAATAGGTAGTGAATGACTGTATATCATTGGTATTGTACCTGTAAAAGGCAGACACATAAATGCTTGGCCCGTTATTGAATGACTTATTGTAGCCTAATTCATAATTATGGCCAAGTTCTGGTTTTAGGTCAGGATTGCCGGTGCTGATATTATGCGGATCGGAAACATTGTAAAATGGATCTACGTCGCTGTATTCAGGGCGTTGCAGGCGGTAGCTATAACTGAATTTAATAGACTGGTCATCACTTAATTTATGTTGTAACACAAAGGAAGGTGCTAATATGCCATAACCCGGAACATTTGTGTTTCCATAACTGGAACTGGTTGTAGTATATTCATAACGAAGGCCAGCCATACCATTTATAAAATCATGGAAAAGCGAAAATGTACCCGATACGTAGTAAGCAAAAACATCGCGGTTGTAATTGAAGTTGTAGGTTTGTCCGGCATCCGGAGAATAGCCACCGTTGTTTAACAAGGTGTCGGTATTTACACTATTGCTGATATCCTCAATAACCGCTTTTGCACCAGTTTCTAACGTAAAGGTTTTGCTAAACGGATAGGTATAATCCAGAGATATATCAGTTTCCCTATCGGTACCTGGGTTTGTGCTCATTGAGCCGGATGTTGGCAAGCTTCCATCTAAATAAGATTGTTGTTGCGAAGCATAGTTATAGTTGCTGCCGAGACTTGATGAGACCAGGAAATCAAGCTCTTCATCTTTCTTGTCAAATGTTTTTTTGTATCCCAAGCTAACGTCTGATGAGTTAGCATGAAAATGGCTAACTGAGTTTAGCGTACTAAACTGATCTTTCAAAATATCATTTGAAACTCCGGTTTCTAACTGTTCCTGGTTGGTTGTACCCACATTGTCGTTACCAAAATGGTTATAGCTAAATGAGGCTGTTAACTGGTCTTTTTTAGTAACATCCCATTGGAAATTAATACCCGATTGGTAGCCGCTCCTTTTAAAAGCGCTGGAACCGTTCTGCAATAAATCTGTTGTGGTACCGGTAGCGGCATCGGTTGATTTGGTTGTCGCGTTAGTAAGTGTTGTGGTGTTGATGCGCTCGTTACCATTAAAAAACGCACCTACGCCAAAATTGCCTTTCTTCGCATTGATATTAAAGGAGCCGTTCTCGAGCCTGGTTCCTGCTGATAAATTAACAGACCCGTTTACACCCTGTACATTATTTTGCTTTAATATAATGTTGATGATACCGCCTGTGCCTGTAGCATCGTACTTGGCACCAGGGTTGGTAATTACCTCTATGCTTTGTATCTGGCTGGCCGGGATAGATTGTAAGGCCTCGGTAAGGCTTGACCCAAATATGCTGGATGGTTTGCCATTTATCAGGAAGCGGATATTAGAGTTACCCTGCAATTCCACGTTGCCATCAATATCAACAGATATTTGCGGTACTTTTTGTAAAATGTCGATAGCCATGCCTCCCTGGGCGGTAAGATCGTTTTGTGGATTGTAAACCATCTTGTCGATCTTGTTTTCAACAGTGGGGCGTTTGGCGGTTATTACAACATCCTGTAGTTGATTTTGTACCGGAGCCAAAAGTATATTGCCTAATGCCGCAGTAGGGGCGGCATCGGTTATTACCGCGTGCGCTATTACATGTTGCTGATAACCAATAAAGTCGATCTTTACAATGTAGTCGCCCGTTGGAAGCCCTTGCATAGTAAAGTTGCCTTTGTCATCTGTAACAACACCATTAAAGGGGGCAGTAGCACCTTGTTTATATAAGCTAATAGTAGCGTAATCAATTACTTGTTTGGTTGTGGCATCGGTAACCTTGCCGGTGATCTTTCCTTTATTTTGAGCCTTAGCAAAAAAGGTAGAGATAGTTAATAATATGAAAAGAACTATGGTACGCATGAGGTAGTTTAATTTTCCGCAAAGGTGTGATTTAAGTTTGAGGAAAATCTGTATATAATGTATATGTTACAATTTAATTAGTTTAAGATGAATTTTTTTCAGAAAAATCATTTCATAGCGTCAATTATAGATTTTGTATCACAACTCTAAACTTCAGAAGTGATTTTATCAATGTTCCCAATCAGTAACTAACCTGTTCTAATTCCTTTTGCTTTATACGAGATGAGTCGTCTGTTCATTTTAACCATTATGCAAATTTTGCTAGATAGTTACAACTTATAGTTGTATTATTACGTAATAGTAAAATATTACCTAGCGAGAAATTCTGTACCTATGCCTCAGGATGTAAATATATCCCAACCCCGAAACTTTCGGTTTTTATTAAAGATACTCTTTAGCGGATTGATCTTTATATTGTTAAATGTAAATGCTTCCGCGGCAATTTACGATTGGCTTGGGGCAACAAGTTCCGATGTAACGGTTGCTAGTAATTGGTCGAACGAAACTACACATGCCGGCGGTGTGCCCGGCAGTGGCGACGATGTTTATGTTGGCGTTAACTCAACTTACCAATATTATTTATTAGTTGTTTTATTAACTGCCAATATTAACTTAACCACCATGCCGGTTGTAACAGCTAATACAACCTGGAAATCATTAACATTTGGTTACAATGCCCCAGCAACCAGCTATATTGATGGCTCCAATACGAGCGGCCCTACCTACGGCATGATGTATAATTTATCGTTGATGGTTAACAGTGGTATAACACTAACCGTAAGCGGAAATGTTACCCAAAATCATAATCCAAGTGTACGGGCGACTTCGTACAATTATCTAACTACAACAATAGGAGGTACAGGTACATTACTATGCAAAGGGAATTTTTTAGTTGGTGATGCAACAACTAAGCCAGACAATACTGTAGCTGATGTTACCAAGGTTGCCCTGCAAATTACTCAGCTAACTATTACGGGCAACATTATTTTAAACTCCAACGGGAACAATGCTTCCGGAGGCAATGCGGGTATTTGTTATCCGTTGTTTTCTGTTGAAAAAGGGACAACCACGTTACAGGGGCAAATCACCTTCGCCACAAATAATAGTCCTTTATTGAGTGGGTATAATATATATAACCCCGGGCAGCCTGGTTACCTCGGGCAGTCCGCCTATCAGGGATATGGTGAGATTGAGGCAGATAATACCGCAGGCAGCCCAAATACATTTGAATTTCAATATAAACAGCCCATTGTAAAAACCGATAATTTTTATGTGTTTTTTGAGGGTGGGGGAAATTCAGGTACGGTATTGTATGATGATCCAAATGCTGAAACCCAAACTGTTTACACTGCTAATGAGCCATCGGCAACAACAACAGCAACATATATAAATATCGTATCGCCATCGTACTATAATCTTACATTATCAGGAGCCAGCGCAAAATCGGTTGATGGAAACAGCACATTAGGAACAGTTACACAGGGTTTAGTAGTGGGTAACAACTGGACAACCAGTGGCGGCGTGGTGAATTTGACCATCAACAATCCTACTGTTGCTATTGGCGCAGGGTGGACAAATTCTACTACAGTTACGCAGGGTACAGGCAGTATAACCACTGGTGGTATTATTACCAATAGCAGCACAATAACAGGTAGTACAGCTACTATAACGGTTGGCGGCCTTTTTACAAATACCGGTACATTTACTTGTGGTACAGGTAGTGTTACTTATAATGGGGGATATACCAATAGCGCGAATTTTACAGCAACAACTACCGGGATGATATATTTTACCGGTACCCAAACCTTACTTGACAATAGCTCTGCCGGAACAACATTTTATAACGTGACCTTTAATAGCCCCGGCAATACAGCTACTACTGCTACCATGACGGCTGGAGTAGGAAACTTTACTTTAGCTGATATAGGTGTACTTACGATGGTATCGCCAGCGCAATTAGTTGCTGGTTCAACCACAGTAGGAGGGGCGGCATACTTAACACTAAAATCGGATGCAACCAGTACGGCTTCAATAGCGCCGATAAGTGGTACATCAACTATATCGGGCAATGTAACAGCGCAACGATACATACCGGGCGGCACATCTGCTTACAGATCATATCGACTGCTTACTTTGCCGGTTAATGTAAGCTTACTGACTAGTAATCAAGCGACGACGGAAGGTTTTATCAATCTGAGTTCTTTAAACAGTGGCATTATTACAGCAGGACCAGGCACGGGTTTTTCCTACACTACTAAAATCGCTAATCCTTTGATGTATTTATATGATGAATCTCGGGCGCAAAATTTTACCGCTTACGTTGCCGGTAAAAATGTGGGTATATACTCATTGGCAACCTCTTCTCCATATCAGGATATATATTATCCCAAAGGAGCAGCAGCTTTACCGGCTCCTACAGCAACCGCCGCGGTGCCTGTTGGTAATTCGGTGCAGGTATACTACGTTGGTCCTTATGTAAGCTCACCAACACTTAGTGCATCTGCTCCTGCCGCTGCAACAACATCGGCAACTGGTTATCTTAATCAGGGTACTATACCCGTTTATGTTTTTCCAAGCACTTCAAGTAAAACGCTTTCTTATAGTCCCGCAGTAAATACTTTGCCAGCACAGGGTTTAGGTTTAAACCAGGTGGGTAATCCTTATGCCAGTAGTATTGATTTGGATAGCCTGTATTTTGATAACAAAACCGGTACAGCTGCTATAGGCCCATCTTTTTGGGAACTGAAGCAGCCAAGCAATATTTTTGTTGCTTACAATGCTGCAAGCCACACCGCTTCAACAACCGGCTCAGGCGCGGAACCGTACATAGCCAGCGGGCAAGGTTTTTTTGTCCAGGCGATCACTGCTACATCAGCATTAACATTTTATGAACAGGAAAAAGTGAATGTGAAATTAGGCACGAGCACCACCCCGGTACTTATACTTAGCCAACGAAGCAATAATTATATGCCCGCTGCCGAAGTTATTCCGTCCGGGCTTGCAGGCTTGCATTTACAGATGACAAAGGATTCGGTTAACTATGTTCAAACGGGTATCTACTTTAATGGCTCGTGGAGCGATAAGTATAGCCCGCAGGAAGACGCGTTGGATATGGGAGGCACAAGCCCCCAAGTTTATCTGTCGAGTTATTCTTCAGACGATGTTAGGTTATCTATTAACCAGCTTGGTAACTATAATAAGGGGAAGATAGTGAAATTATATACCTCAGCAACATCAAGTGGTTCTTATACCATGAGTCTGGCCGATATTAAAAATATTGATGCACTTTACAATGTTTACCTTAGAGACCATAAGTTGAACGATTCTGTAGATTTGCGTACTACCAGCTCATACAGTTTCAGCATAAATACAGGCGATACCACTACGTATGGTGGCAATCGTTTTGACCTGGTAATAGCGTTGAAGAACTTGCCTCCATACCAGTTAGTTACTTTTACAGGACAAAAAGTAAGCAGTGGTGTACAGTTAAACTGGGTAGCCAATAATACAGGTACTTATACCGGCTTTGTATTGGAAAGGGAAGGAGCTGGTAATACCTTTACTCCTATATACACTGTGCAAAGTAGTGGCAGCAGTAATTATAATTTTGTTGATAGTAAACCAATGATAGGCAATAATATTTATCGCCTGGCACAGAGTGACGTTAACGGAAATATTACCTATTCGTCATTGGTAACAGTTGGTTATAACAACATATCTTCAAATGGTTACTTTAGTGTTTACCCAAATCCTTCAAAAGGTATAATTAACGTGTTGGTAAACTCAACCACGGCTACCAATGCTAATTATACAGCAGATATTTATAATACATCGGGAGTTTTGATGGAGCATCGGGTATTGAACACTTATACATGGGCAGAAGATGTCAGCAGCTATAAGGAAGGCGTATATATCATTACATTGAAAAATACAAATGGTGATGCGCTCGAAATGGAAAAGTTTATCAAGATAAAATAAAGCTGTTTATTAAATGGCTTTTAAAAAATCTGCACAAGATTGTATATTTGTTTTATGCGATACTTCCTTTGCTTTATATTCCCGCCAGCCGCTGTTTTAACCACAGGCCGCATCGGCTCCTTTATTCTCAGCATTATCCTAACTCTTTGTTTTTGGATACCGGGTGTTTTCTACGCCATTCTGGTAACCAATGATTATTATTCAGATAGAAGAAATAGGAAAATGATCAGGGCTATTAGATCAAATAGATAACCCACGTTCAATTATAAACATATCTACATATGTTGTAAAAGGCAATACCGATGGCCGTAAATTAGTATTGGTTAATATGTTGTCATATTGATTAATGCCGACGGAGAGCGTTTATATATTCCCAATCGTTGTTGTAATTTTTATGCTTTTGTTGGCTTTTATAGCAACATTTAATGTCGGCTATCCGTATATACCCGACGATAAGCTATTTTTAGATTCCTGATTAAAACATTGACTAAACCATCAAAATTTGAACATACTGTTGCATAATATTTACAAAGCATCAACTAAACTTGGTCACATGTATTATGTTGCTGATTATTTGTTTGAATTTTCATTCCATAAGTTTTGCATATGAAAAAACACCTACTTTCTTTTAAAATATTTTTTGGAACGCTTGTAGCTATAATGCTATTTGGATTTAATACAGCTTTTGCAACGGTAACTGTAAACATAACCGCACCAACCACTACTACTGTTACTCCAGGCGCAACATTTACTATTACAGCAACTGCAAGCACTAATAATAACTTTGGTTTTGCTACTATAAGCAGTGTTAAGTTTATTAGCTACACCGGAAGTACCATTAATACTGATAATACCTCTCCTTATAACTCAAGTACAATAACGGCACCAACTGTACCCGGAACTTACGTTTATACTGCAACGGCTACAGATAATACAGGAGCCACAGGAAGTAAAACAATTACAATAACCGTGGCCGTTGCTGCGCCTACTGTAACTGTAACAACCCTCCCCACAACATGCGGCGGCGGAAGCACAACTTTTAAAGCCACAGGGGGGCTCCCAACCGGAGGTACTTATAATTGGTATTTGAATTCTTCGGGCAGTACTGCCGGAGGAAGTGCAGAAGCTACTACTACCGGAGCCGGCGGAGCTACAAATACTTCAACTTATACTGTAAACTTGTATAGTGCCAGAACATATTATGTATCATATACAACACCTACTGGTGTAGAGAGCGGGCTTACTGCAGTAACCGCTAATATTAAAGATTATCCCTTTACCACACAAACCACCGCATATGGTTTAACCTATCAATACCCTTTTACAGGTAACGCAAATGATGCTTCGGGCAATGGTAATACGGGTACCGCACAAGGAGGTGCAACGCTTACAACT
This sequence comes from Bacteroidota bacterium, assembly GCA_013287375.1. Taxonomy (GTDB): domain Bacteria; phylum Bacteroidota; class Bacteroidia; order Sphingobacteriales; family Sphingobacteriaceae; genus Mucilaginibacter. Next base: position 15,220 of record JABDDX010000063.1, read on the forward strand.
GATAGGTTTGGTGTTACCAGCAATGCATATTTATTTGATGGTTCCACAGGTTATATCTCAACAGCTACGCAAATCCCTTCTTCAGGGCCACAGATATTTACTATTAATATGTGGTTCAACACAACAACCGCGGGTGGTAAACTTATTGGTTTTGGTAGTTCGCAAACAGGTAGTAGTGGCAGCTATGATCGCCAGATATACATGAATAGTGCCGGGCAGTTAATCTTCGGTATTTATAATGCTGCTACAGATACGATTCGTACAGGTACAGCATATAACGATGGTAACTGGCATATGGTTACGGCTACGCTTTCATCAGCAGGTATGAAATTGTATGTTGACGGGGTTTTAAAATCAAGTAATGTTAATTACACTACACCACAGCCATTTGCAGGCTATTGGAGAATTGGTTATGATAACTTATCTTCTTGGCCAGATGCAACAAGTAATTATTATTTTACAGGTAAACTTGATGATATAGATATTTATAGCCGTGAACTAACCGCTAATGAAGTATACAGTTTACAGGGTGCCGAAGTTACTCCTGTGTGCGTTGGCGGCACATTATCTTTTAGTGCTAATACCAATACCGGATCTTCTTATTCCTGGAGCGGGCCTAATAGCTTTGCATCAACATCGCAAAATCCTACTATCTCAAACGTTACCACTGCAAACACTGGTAACTATACGGTAGTAGTAACAGGTACCGATGGGTGTATATCCACACAAACAATTTATGGCGCGGCACAACCTTCACCCGATGCGTCTTTTACAGTGCCGACTAATGTTGTTGCAAATGCAACAACAACACTAACACTTGGAACAGCTGTTAATTCGAGTTTATACACTTATAGTTACATAATAGGCGATGGAAGTCTAGTAGCAATGACGGGCAATAACTTTCAAATTAACTGGCCAACTGTAGGTACAAAAACCGTTACCTTAACCGTTACAAATATCGCTACCGGCTGTACTTCAACTTATTCTGCAACGGTAAACGTGAGTTTGAATGTAACCGCAGCTAATTACGCTTTTAGTCAGCCAGCCACATTAAATACAACAACTAGTGGTATAACTACAACCTTAACCAGTTTTCCGGCATTGGTATATATAAAGGAGGATGCATTAAAAGCCGGTACGGGTTATGTTCAAAATTGCGCGAATAATATACAGTTCCCTACAGGTGGTACCACCGGCTATGATTTTGCTTTCACGCTTAGTGGCAGTACCACCGAGTTGTTTTATCAAGTGCAAAATTACGATCCAACTACCGGAACATTAACCGCATGGGTGCAAATACCATCGGTATCTGCATCATCAAATGTGGCCCTTACATTTTATTTCGGATCGAAAATACCTAATCACACATCGGTATTTACTGCAAGTACCTGGCCCGCCGATTATGTAGATGTTTTTCACTTTGACGAAGGTTCAACCTCAGCAACTGTATTAGATGCTACTATACATGCCAATAATGCAACCCAAACAAATACTGCGATTGCGACAGGGAAAATAGGCGGGGCCTATACCTTTAATGGTGCTTCAACTCAAATAGTAACAAGTTCTGTAAATAATAATATAACCAGCTCATTTACATTATCTGCCTGGGTAAACTCCTCGGTATTTACCGGTCATACAGATCAAAAGGTAGTTACTAATGAAACCAGCTTAACGACTGGTGGTTATAAGTTGAGTATATACGGCAGTACTGCGACTACCATGTACGATGAGGTTGAAACACGTGAAAATGATGGAACTTTAAGTTTAGACAGATCGGCATCGGGAGGCACAGTTTTGAGCCCCAATACATGGTATTACGTGCAGGGCGTATACGATAGTTCTACCGGGACATTATATTCTTATCTGAATGGTAAAGTAGATAGATCGTCGACCGCGGCTAATGCTGCAGGAACTAACGGCGGCGCTTTAGTTATGGGATCAGACTATGCATCCGATTTCTGGTTTGATGGTATTATAGATGAATGCCGTATATCAAATGTGGCTAAGTCGGCTGATTGGATTAAAGAAGAATATTACAACCAAACCAATCCAACTACTTATACAACTAGTGGTACTACAATTACAACCAACGCAACTAATGCGGCAGCATTAGGTATACCGGGAGGTTCTATAGTTTATACCTGGACAGGTGCAGGCGGAACGGGCCTTGGAACATTATCAAATTGGACATGTTCTGTATCTGGTAATCCTAACCAGGTGCCACCTTTTGACGGCACTTGTAGTTTGAACATCCCCGGTGGTTTAAGCACCTACCCGATATTAACCGCAAACGAAAGTGTTTATGGCTTAACGCTTGGCGCAGGGGCAACCATTAACCTGGCTGGTTATACCTTAAATGTTGGGTGCCATATTTATAATAATGCGGCAGGTGCTTCTCAAATTCTGTATGGTAGCAGTACAGGTACCGTTAACTTTAATGGTTCCCTGTCAACACAATATTTTTATGGGAATGGAACAACTACTACATCAAATGTAGCCAACCTAACTTTAAATAACTCGGCAGGAGGCACACTTGATATTACAGGCGGTTCGGTATCGCTTTACAACTCTCTTACAATAACCAAGGGTAATATTTTGGTTGATAATGCAGGCAGTGGCGCATTAACACTGGTTTCAACAGCATCCGGATCAGCAAACGTAAATACCATTCCGAGTCCATATGCAATTACAGGTAATGTGATCGCGCAGCGATATTTTCCTGGCGGAGCAGGCTACAGGTCATATCGTTTGCTTACTTTACCGGTTAACATAAGCAGTAGTACCAGC
>JABDDX010000064.1 GCA_013287375.1 Bacteroidota bacterium
TGCTGTATTGATGATTAATGGTAAGTCCGCTAATATCAGCCTAACCCCTGGTGAATACGCCGAAATAACCCGTAAATGGAAAGCCGGTGATCAGCTAGAACTACAACTACCTATGCCGGTTAAATTTATGGAAGCCAACCCTTTGGTTGAAGAAGCCCGCAATCAGGTAGCTGTAAAGCGTGGCCCGATTGTTTACTGTCTGGAATCAAAAGATCTGCCCAAAGGAGAAAAAGTGGTCGACATTGCACTCAATTATAAAGCCAACCTGCAACCCCAGCTTATTAAAATTGCCAATAGCGACATTATGAGCTTAACAGGTATCGCCGAAATTAGTAATGAAAACAACTGGAAGAATAAATTGTACAAGGAAGTTTCAGTAAATAACATCAACAATACACAGAGCATCCGCTTGATACCTTATTATGCCTGGGATAACCGCGGACATGTAGATATGGAAACTTGGATACCTTTTGATCGATAATTAAAGCATATTAATTACATCCTTTGCGCGTTCCTTAGGCAATACAATTAATGATGTTACTTTTCCATCTTTAACAGTAGCTTCAACGGTAGTATTGTAAGGTGCATGCAGTTTAAAATGTACATTCCAGTCTTTAGGCCATGCCGGGAATAGGTAGATCTTTTTATCATCAACCTGCATCAGCATTTCCTGCAATCCTATCATGCCCGATCCGCCCCAGTTATGATCGGGAGTCCAGTCGAAACCCGGCCCCCAGAATGCAGGAAAGCGTCTGCCTGAATCTTTTAATTTATATGTGGTTAAATCAGCCGCTTCTTTCGTTAACCCCATTCTCGCAGCAAAAATATTATCCTGTTTCCAACCCATCCCGCTTCTGAATTTGATGGCAAGCGTATCGTATTTCCATGTGTTAATAGCCACATCCAAATCAGGTTTGCCTACACCGTATATCCCCCAGGGAAAAACAGGGTAAAGCTGCATCGTTTCTACATTATTAATCCGTTGCCATGATTGGGCAGGGGAGATGGTTTTATGTCCATAAAACTCACGGAAATTAAGCGGAGGTAGTCGTTTTAACATGGTTTCCCATTTTGCGCGTTCTTCAGCAGTTAAATACTGCGGTGGTAGTTGTAATAAAGTTTTAAGAACGGTTTGCAACCCGGCTATAGTCGATGTAGAATTATAAGCCATTTTATAGGTTTCCGCCCCTGATCCCGGAAATAGTATCAGATGACCATCACCATCGAATGTTTTTATTCCTCGTTGTTTGGCCAGATATTGGTAATGCTCATTAAAGAAGGTAAGACAACTTTCAATAAACGGAACGTATTGTTTGATGTCAGCATCAGTATAATGTTGGGTTTCCATCATCATCTGGCAAAACTCTAATACCGTGTCCCATGTGTATTCCAGCCATGCATTATATTCAACACCTTTTTCAAACCCAACTGGACGTTTTAGGCCGTATTCGGCCATATTGGGTAATCCGAAGTTTTCAATCTGTTCGGTGAAAGCAGCCCCTTCATGTCCCCAATAAATTTTGCTTCTTAGCTCGGCATTGTGTAGGGAGTGGAGATAAAAATCAAACTGCGGTTCCATCAGTTCAAAATCACCATTTTTAAGCATCGGCCAGTAAACAAGTCGCTGATTTTGGGCGGTCATTAAGCCGCCTCCCCAGTTTCTGAAATCCGGGGTGAAATTAAACGACGGATTTACATATACTGGATCAAACGTGAATAGTCCCCCATTAAATTTAGTCGGATACTTGCCAAATGCATTGCAACCCAACATATAGCGGAACAACTGGTAATTGCGCCCAACCTGCCATGCTGTATTATCAGGATTGGTATTATCCGGGTCGATGAATATATAGCTGCGTTCCCAAAATTGCTTCCACCAGTTTTGTGTCGCTTTTAATGCTGATGATCGGTTTGCTTTGGCATCATGATTTACACTATCCAGTCTTTCCTGCCATAGTTTAGATGATTTTGCATAAGTTGTATTAAGATCGACTTCGAGTTCTTGTTTGGTCTTGGCTTTATCGCTTTGCAAAATCCAACCTTCAAAATCAGTGTTTTGGTATTTACCGGTATATGTTCCCGCAGGTCTCATGCCCTCACCAGTTAGCATCCCGCCAAAAATCAGATTGTGCAGCGGATTGAATAATTGTGATTTTACGGATTCTAAGCCCTCCTCACTTACGGTAGCATCAAAAACGGAGGTATCTTTATTTTGATGATAGAATTGAACAGCATTGTTAGCAAAGCCGATACTGTCTTTAATAGTTTTAACCTGTACCGCATTATCCCACTTCCATGAACCCTGATTGTTTTCTTGCCCGTGTGATTCACGGTCACGGTACCGCCAGCTTTCATAGTCGGCTTCAGCTTTTACGGGTTGATCGCTATTAATTTCGATATGAATTACCGGCCGGTAAACATCAACCCATAGCTTTACATGTGTACTTAGGTTGCCATTTTTGCCGTTGATAATAACCGAACCATCCTGTAATGATAATTGCTGCTTAAAATTACTATCAGTGAATGGGTTAGGGGATAACTTGATCCTTACACGACCTAATTTTAAGAAGGTATTATTTTCATCAAACGTGCCGCTTTTCGAAATATAGAAATAGATTTCGTTGTTTTCGCACCAAACGTTCAATCCAATATCCCCGCCACCGCAGGGCATGGATTCGCTTGAGTTTTTGCTTTGACTATTCCATGTTAAATCACATAACTTTAGTTCTGTTGATTGTGCCTTTACAGTTGCGTAGCTAGATGCAATAAATAAGCACAATAACAAATACCTCAATTTCATCTGCTGGTTTTATATGGTTTATAATATCATAAACATCCTCAAACGACTAAGGATTTATCTACTTGTATTGTTTTTTGTTTGCTCCACAGCCCATTTAACCAGGTCATTTGCGGCTTCGAAGTTCTGGAAATCATAAGGGAGTTTACGTCCGTCCGTATATTCGTTATAAAACCACGGGTCACCAACTGCAAAAACTGTTCCTTTGCCATATTTAGCTACCGCTACAATCACGTCATTCTTATCTGTTAAAGCTGAATAAGCGGGAGGCGTTACTCTAAGCGTACTGATTTCTTTGATATAAACCTTTTTTGCTGTTTTAAATATTTCATTTCCTGCGGGGATATAAATTGCTCCCTGTTCAAACTGCGAACCCTGGACATGGTTGCGGCTATCTTCATTATATTGAATGCCAAATTTTGCCATTAGGTTATTTAAGTGCTTAAACTCAGCATTGCCGGTATCGTTATTTAAAATTAACAATACACCGCCTGCATGCACCCATTCACTGATCGCTTTTATATGTGGGTCTTCGATATATTTAGTGTTTGGATTTTCCTTCGGGATATCAGGATCAACAATAATATAAATGTTTGATTTACTAAGATTCTGCGCTGTGGGGGCGGTGAAAAGTGTTTCTTTTTTTACACCATAGTTATCAAAAATATGCCCAAATATGGAAAAGCCGTCGTTGTCCATCTCATCCCATTTGTAATGATAAGATTCGATTTTGCCTAGCTTGTTTTTTCTATGTTCATCGTTAAAATAACTGTCAAGTGTTACTATTTTTCCGGTACCTTCGTTAATGTACGCTAACCGTTCCATTTCAACACTGGTTTGTATAAAAGCACCGATACCTTTGGGATCATTTTGAACAACTTTCTCGCTCAAATAATATTGGTAGCTGCCATCGCGGTAGGGTTTACCGCCTAAGCCCCCAACGCTAACCGTGCCATTCAGATTTACTTGTCCATCCGCATCGGTTGATATAAATTTATCTAAAATACCCTTGTATCCTTTTTGGGCGACTGATAAATAGCTTGCGGGTAGATATCCTTCACGTGCGCCTTTAGCCAAAGCGTATACAAACATGCACGATGCAGAAGCTTCAGGGTAATTGCCGGTTGAATTTGCTTTATCCATTATTTGATACCACAAACCTGATTTTGGGTCCTGATATTTTTGAATTGCTGCCGCGAAACGGTTTAATATAGCCAGTAATTCAGCCCGGTGTGGGTTATTCGCGGGGAATTTATCAAGTGCATCAACCAAAGCCATTGCATACCAGCCATCAGCCCGTCCCCAAATATTTTGAGATAAGCCTGTTTGTGGGTTTGCCCATTTTTCTGACTTACTTTCATCCCATCCATGATAATACAAACCTGTTTTTGCATCTCGGGCATGTTTATCTATCAAAATGAATTGCCTGGCGATGTCATTAAAGTCGGTGTCCTCTTTAAAAGTGTTAGCATATTCGACATAAAATGGTTCGGCCATATATAAGCCATCTAACCACATTTGGCTGGTGTATCTCTTCTTGTGCCAAAAACCACCATCCGTAGTACGCGGTTGATTGCTTAGTTGATCACGTATTTGCAACAGCGCTTTATGGTATTTTTCCTTCTGTAGCACGTTATATAAAAGCAAAACTGATCGCCCGCACAGAACATTATCCAGGGTATAATCATCCTTCTTATAACCTTTAATAGTTCCATCATCAGCAACCAAAGCATCTATATAATTTTGGATATACTTAAAGTATTTTTTGTCGCCGGTTTGTAACCAAACACCTTCCATGCCTTTAAGCACAACGCCTTGTTCGTAAGTCCAGCGGGCCTTACTCGTGCCAGCCCATAGCTTAATAGCTGTACTTGCCATACGTTGCGACCATGGCTGATCCTGCGCATTAACGAAAGTGCTTGTGACAAAAAAGGCAATTACTACAAAGAGTATTCTTTTCATAATGATGATTGGCGATACTTATAAATCTATCTAAACTACAACGAAACACCTCTTTTCCAAGGAATGAAATCGTTTTGCCCATGCCTTACCGCGCTAACTTCTATCTCGCCGCTTGCCACTTTAATAACATAATCTAAAATACGTTCGCCCGCCTGTTCAATGGTTTCATCACCTTCAATAATGGTTCCTGTATTAATGTCTATAATATCATTCATACGGTTGTAAAGACTGGTGTTGGTGGCAATTTTTATAACAGGTGTAATAGGGTTTCCGGTAGGTGTGCCCAAACCAGTGGTAAATAAAACCACATTAGCGCCGGAAGCAACTTCCGCCGTGGTTGATTCTACATCGTTACCAGGTGTACACAACAAAATAAGCCCCGGTTTGGTGACTTTTTCAGGATAATCCAATACATCGGTAACCGGCGAAGTGCCGCCTTTTTTTGCTGCGCCTGCTGATTTAATGGCATCGGTGATCAAACCATCTTTTATATTGCCCGGTGATGGGTTCATATAAAAACCTGATCCCGCTTCATCCGCGCGCTGGCTATAGCTACGCACCAATGACGAAAAACGTTCCGCTTTATCCTTATCAACACAACGATCAATCAAATTTTGCTCAACACCACACAACTCGGGGAATTCAGCCAATATAACCGCTCCGCCAAGGGATACTAACAAATCTGATGTATAACCAATAGCTGGGTTGGCCGAAATGCCGGAAAAACCATCAGAACCACCGCATTCCAATCCTATAATCAGTTTGTTTAGCGGTGCAGGTTTACGGGTGTGTTCATTAGCTTGTATTAAACCTGCTAAAGTTTGGCGTATAGCCAGTTCAATCAAGTCTGTTTCCAAACCAACTTTTTGTTGATCTAAAATATATAGTGGTTTTTTAAAATCAGGGTCGCGCTTTGCAATTTCCTCTTGCAATGTTTTTACCTCTGCATTTTGGCAGCCTAAGCTTAATATAGTTGCTCCCGCTACGTTTGAGTGTGTAATATATCCAGCCAATAAGCCACATAGCGCAGTTGAATCCAGCCTTGTGCCACCACAACCGCCGGTATGTGTTAAAAACTTAATGCCATCTACATTAGGGAATAATTTATGCTGATGCGCATGTGAATCCTCACTACCAATTTCGGTAAATAGCACCTCATCAACCCCACTGCCCGAAGCAATTTTGTCGATTAGTTGCTGCGCTTTTATTTCATAGGTCTTTTTGCGGCCATACCCCAGTGGTTTTACCAGTGCTTCCTGCAAAACCTCAATGTTACGGTTTTCACAAAAAACCATGGGTATTACCAGCCAGTAATTGGCGGTACCAACGTCACCGTTTTCGCGGTGATAACCGTTAAAGGTAGCCGACTCCCATTTGGTTGCATCGGGTTTATCCCAATGAGCATGCTTGTTTCCGGTTAAAAAGCCACTTGCGGCGTGTTTAACATTGGTAATAGTTAGTAGGCCGCCCGCAGGGACATCGCTCTGCGTAATACCAACTAATACACCATACATAATAATTTCGGTACCTGTGGGTAAATCAGTAATAGCAAATTTATGTTTGCCTGGGATAAACTCAATAGGTTTATAAATTTTGCCTTGGTAGGTAGGTTCTTCTCCGGCTTGCAGATCGGTGAGGGCTACCATTACATTATCTTTAGGATGAACTTTAGTTATTCTTTGTTTCATAATTGTAACTTATACTGCGGTCAATTCTTTAATGCCGTAGGTTAATAATGTATTAAGATTATTTATAACAGCTTGTTTAAAACCCGGTAGTGCGGTAAGGTCGGTATCCCAAAGTTGCTGATTACTCAAAATATTGTTGACTATTAAATCGGTGTCCTGCGCTTTCCACACTTTTGAAAAATAAGAGGCCTGGCTATCAGTAACAATGTACTCTCTGCCATTAATTGAGCCTGCGTAAGTTCCATCAGTTTTTCGCTTCACTTTCATAAAACGAATAAAAGCAGCAAAACCCAATGCCATATTTGCAGGCACTAAACTATTAAATTTATAATAGTTTAACAGCAAAGGTACCACACGCATTTTTAATTTAGCTGAATATTGAACAGAAATACTTAACCACTCGTGCCTGATATATGGATTTCGGAATCTGTCTAATACTTTACCTGCGAAATCTTTAGCGATTTCCGGGGCTATTTCATAGGGGATAGACTGAATTATTTCATCATATGCCAGCCCGGTGATAAATTGTAAAAATTTATCATTATCCATCGCTTCTTTAACGGTATCAAATCCTGAAAGGAATGCAACCGCACAACTTAATGTATGTGAACCGTTCAACAGGCGTAATTTTAATTCCCTGAACAATTGAATATCCGGCGTGATCACCACGCCTTTATCAACCTTGGCGAATGATAATACCGAAGCCACTTTTTCGTCACCCTCGATAGCCCAAAGGCTGTAAGTTTCAGACATGATATTTAAATCGTCAGTATAATCACGTTTACTTTCCAGTTCAGCCGCCAATTCTTTCGCTGGTTTGCCAGGCACAATTCTATCAACCAATGAATTGCAAAAAGTATTATGATTTTCAAGCCAATCTATAAACTCAAATTCAAAATTGTTTAAATGAGCCAGCTCAATTACAATTGCTTCTAATTTTTTTCCGTTGTCAACAATCAGTTCCGTAGGGATGATAACCAAGCCGCTTTCCGCGCTGCCTTTGAATGCAGTATAACGTTCATGTAAAATAGCAAGCAGTTTTCCGGGATAAGAGGCCGGTGTGTCGTCGGTGATCTCTTCTTTAACTAATTGTATCCCAACCTCTGTGGTATTGGATATAATTACCTGAAGATCGGGACTTTTAGCCACGTCCAATATCGCCAGCCATTCGTTAGTCGCGGATAATACCCGGCTAATAGCCGAGCAAATAGTTGCTTCTTCAACTTCAAATCCATTGTCTATGGTGTACAAGCCATCTTGTTTATCAAATTCCGAAGATGAACCGGTATCTGTTGATTTGATCACTACCACACGGCCGTTAAAAGCACCTTGTTTGTTGGCTTTATCAATAAAGTAGTCAGGTAACCCTCTCAATAAAACGCCAGTTCCAAATTGAAGCACCTTTTCAGGCAGGTCAAAAATTTGTTCGCCGGGTATTTGTAATCCGGGAACGTGAATGTTTTTTAAATTGCTTTTTGATAAGATCATATTATTTAGAATCATTTAAATGCTGTAAAACATCTTCAACATTCCAGTCGTCTTTACCCGAAAGAATGTTTGCTATAGTATATGTTTTGAGTTCTTTTGATGTTAGTTGATGCGACCATGTCGCACGATTTTTGGTGTTTGCACCGGGCCCGGTGCTTTCATATTCAGCGAAGAATGCCGTCTTTTCATTGTCGGGATTGCGCCAGTTATCCCAACCTATCGGTGTTATTTGCGTACCCATTTCGGTACGTATATAAACCGACCGTGCATAAGGCCTCCATGGACGTCCAAGGTATACTTTTTTTGCAGATGAATCTGCTATCAGCTTACAATCAAAAAACACATATCCAAACTGCTGATGTGGCGTAGTAGATGGGGCTGTAATATAAGAGTTGGTTAAATTTTTAATAACACAATGATCAAAAACGGCTGTAGCTTCACCAAAAATAAAATCTGTTGTGCCTTGTATAAAACAGTCGGTATAGTATTGCCTGCTGTTTTCGGTAGCTGTGTACAAGGTATCCTGATTGCCGAATAGGTTGCAGTTTTTAATAATACACCTATCGCCCTCAACATGCAAGGCAACGGCCTGACCAACGCGGCCAGCTGTGTTTTCGATAGTTAAATTCTCAGCAACAAAATCATTACCCTGTACTAAAACAGTATATGAAGTATAAGTGGTGAATTTATCCTTTCCAAAAGCATCCTTGCCGCCAGGATTTGCTTTACCCGAGTAATCGTTGTTGGTAATTATGGTATGCTCTTTATCCTCGCCCACTAAAGCTATTTTTGTTTTCCAGGATGGGATAACCAGTTTCTCGTGATAAATACCTTTTTTAATAAAGATGGTGACCTGTTGTTGAGAAAGATCCCGTACCGCATTTATAGCTTCCTGTATAGTTTTAAAATTGCCGCTGCCATCCTGTGCCACGGTAAAATGGGTAGGGTAGGTGGTAGTTTGCGCGAACAAGCCTATCGAAGCGAAAAAGCAAATAATAAACAGTGTTAACTTTTTCATCCTGATACTAATTAACCTTTATGAATGAGTTTTGATCCGCCCCTGATTTAAACGAGGTTGCTTCAACAGCTTTGCTTGTATCCGTATTTGATATTTTTATTTGAGTTGTGTTTTTGCCGCTTACAGAAAATAATAGCTGCGCATTTGAGTAAGTAACATGATCAAAACTAATATTGTTGCTGTTGGCTATATTAATAAGCGGAGAGGTGTCCTTACAATCAAAATAAACATTTTTCAGGTTGATATTACTGCCTTCAATAATATCAGCGCCTTTATTGGTTTTAAAGATCAGGTTACTTAAATAAATATTTTTGATATTCATTTCAGGCAAGCCCCTTACCTGTAAACCTTTTTCAGCGCCTATGCATACCACATTGTCTACATAAAAATTTCTGAATTGTGGTGTAGCTTCCGTAACAGGAGGGACGGTTTCTGTGCCACTGGATTCAGCCTCGCCCGGCGATTTGCCCATATAGTACATATCAAACAATATAGCATCAGTAACAATATTGCGCATACTGATATTTTTAATGTAGATGTTTTCAACAACGCCACCACGGCCACGGTTAGTTTTAAATCGAAGGCCAACATCGGTGCCGATAAAAGTACAATCAGATACAAAAATATTGCGTGCCCCGCCCGACATTTCGCTGCCGATAACAAAGCCACCATGTGCGCGGTAAACCACATCGTTACGCACAATTACATTCTCGGTAGACTTCCCTCTTTTACGCCCTTCTTCATCCCTGCCCGATTTAATACAGATGCCATCATCACCCGTTTCAAATGTACTGCCTTCGATTAACACATTTTTGCAGGATTCCACGTCAATACCATCACCATTTTGTGCATTCCATGGGTTGCGTACATGAACGCCTTTAAGGGTAAGGTCCTCACAGATTAAAGTATGCAGGCACCATGCCGGAGAATTTTGGAAAGTGACATCCTGCAATAAAACCTTTTTACAGTTAGTAAATACTACCATATTAGGCCTGAAAAAGTCTTTCATCGATTGATAGTCATCCAGCTTTTTACCCGGTTTTATTATACCTGCGTCAGGTGTATTTAGCCCGTTTAAATAACTTTGCGATGAGTACCAGGCTTTGCCATTCTGGCTTAGGATACCGCCCGTAGCTATTAGCGCGTTCCATTCATTTTCGGTCAGCCTGTCCTTACCTATTGCACGCCACGCTTCACCATGGCCGTCAATAATACCTTCGCCAGTTATCGCAATGTTGTTAAGGTCAGTGCCCGAGATAGGGGATTGGTTACGAACAGCGGCATGCCCTTCGTAATTACCTTCCACAAGTGGGTATTGTGTTTTGTCATCGGTAAATTGTAATAATGCAGCACGACTAACGTGCAGGTTCACATTTGATTTCATCACAATCGGCCCGGTAAGCCACAACCCTTGCGGGATTAATACCACACCGCCACCTTTGTTACTACAAGCACTAATGGCTTTATTAATGTTTAGGGTGTTTAGGGTAATGCCATCGGCTTTAGCCCCATATTTTATAATGTTAAATGTATCCTTTTTGAATGAAGTATGGCCAATAACAGGCAAGTGTTGCCACGAATACGATGTAGTTTGTGCAGATGCCGGAAATGACCAGGTAATAAGTAACCAGGTAGCAATAAGCAATCTTCTGATAATAAGCATATTATTGGTTGTTGTTCGAGATTGATGCAAGTGCATCTATTAGCTCAAATGGTTTTGTTAATAAAAATGTCAATGTGACTATTAAAACAAAATTAAGACACTATTAACCAATAAGGAAGTAAATGGGCAACTAAAACAACTTCAACGTTTGAGTAAATTAGTTGCCCATTAAAATGCGGGAATTAAGCCGGTTACCCGGTAATTTTATTTGAATGTGAAGTAGTTTTTAGCGTTGTAGTAGCAAATGTCCTGTACTATTTTACCGGTCCATTCTATATCTGCAGGCAGCTCGCCGTTTTCAATATCCTCAGCCAATAAGTTACAAAGTAAGCGACGGAAATACTCATGTCTTGGGTACGATAAAAAGCTACGTGAATCTGTAAGCATACCTACCAGTTTGCTTAATAATCCCATACTTGATAAAGCATTTATTTGCTTGGTCATTCCATCCTTTTGATCTAAAAACCACCAGGCTGCGCCAAACTGAATTTTACCGGCAACGGTGCCATCATTATAATTACCAGCCATTGTTGCGAATAATTCATTATCAGCCGGATTTAGGTTGTAAAGAATGGTTTTAGCTAGCTGATTGGTAGTGTCCAGCTTATTTAAAAAACGCGACAATGCCTGTGCTTGTGTAAAATCACCAATAGAATCATAACCAGTGTCGGGGCCTATTTCCGTATAAGCACGGGCATTGTTATTGCGTAATGCACCCAGGTGATATTGTTGTACCCAATTTTTTTCATGATCCCAAATGGCAAATTCATAAAGCATTGCCGATTTGAATTTAAGCGATTCAATAGCTTGTAACGATTCGCCTTTGCGTATTTTGGCGAATATGGCAGCAATCTCATCATTGGTGTAATTTTCAGCATATATTTGCTCTAAACCATGATCTGATACACTGCAACCATTTTCGGCAAAATAATCGTGGCGTTTTTTTAACGCTTCCAGGTAATCACTATAGTTTTGGATTGGTTTGGTGTTAATAGCCTCAAGTTTGTTAATGTATTCGTTTAATGATTTCGGATCGTCAGCATTCATCGCCTTATCAGGTCTGAACGCAGGATAAACTTTAACCTTCCAGTCACTTTGTTTTATTTTCTGGTGATATTCCAGGTTATCAATAGGGTCATCAGTGGTACAAATAACTTCCACATTCATTTTTGTGATGATGTTTTGGACGCTGTATTCGGCTGTTTGCAGTTTAGCGGTACACTCCTCATATATTGCTTTAGCTGTTTTTGGCGACACTACATCATGTACATCAAAATAACGCTGCAATTCCAGATGCGTCCAATGGTATAACGGGTTGCGTAAGGTATAAGGAACGGTTTCGGCCCATTTCTCAAACTTCTCCAAATCAGTTTTACTACCGGTAATATATTGCTCATTAACACCATTCGCGCGCATGGCACGCCATTTATAATGATCGCCTTTAAGCCATATCTCTGTTAGTGTAGAAAAATTTATATTGTTCGCGATCTGTGCGGGATCAAGGTGGCAATGGTAGTCTATAATAGGTAAATGCGCAGCATATTCATGGTATAAACGTTCCGCGGTTTTGCTTTGTAAAAGAAAGTTTTTATCTAAAAAAGGTTTCATAAATATGGGCGCATTAGTTTATCGCCAAGGTCAAAATTATGGTAGATACCAGTATCTGCCAACACATAGCCCATAATTATTTACTCCAACGTTGCAGTAAATTTAATAAGCTGATTATTTGACTATTGATGCTGGCTGTGATGAGTCGCGGATAATTACTTCTGTAGGTAATACCACGGTTTCAAATTCGGTTACCGGGCGTTTGCTTTCAATCAACTTAATAATCATCTCTGTGGCTATTTTACCCATTTCAAAGCCCGGCTGGCACACAGTGCTTAACGATGGGTTGAGTACCTTAGCCAAATGCGTGTTCGAAAAACCTAAAAGAGCAATATCATCAGGTATTTTAAATCCTAAATCATGTAAAAGCTCCAGCGTAGTTGTCGTGATCCTGTCAGATGCAGCGAAAATAGCATCAGGGCGATCATCGGAATTAAGCAGCTCACCCAGTACGGTTTGAACCTCTGCAATGTCTCTTCCACCATGTACACAATATTTAATATATTTATCTTCAACGCTAATATTACTTTCTTCTAATGCTCGGATATAACCATTTAAGCGCGCAATCGTAATGGAAACGTGCGCCGAATTAGTAATATGCGCTATTTTGCGATACCCAAGATTGATTAAACTCTTAGTGGCTTCGTATGCCCCGCCAAAATTATCGGCAATAACCTTATGAGTTTCAATGTCTTCAGTTACACGGTCAAAAAATACAATGGGTAAACCTTTATCGTGTAATCTCCTGATATGGTCGGTATTTTTTGTTTCAGTTGATAAGGAGATCAATAGCCCATCTATAGCCCTAACGGTAAGGTGTTGCACGTTAGAAACCTCCAGGTCATAGGATTCATGTGTTTGTGTGATGATAACATTATAGCCTTTACTATATGCTACCGATTCGATACCACTGATAACCTGCGAAAAAAACTGATTATCAATAGTTGAAATAACAATGCCTAAGGATTTACTATTACCCCGTTTTAGGCTTTGCGCCATTGGGTTGGGTTGATAGTTATGTTTTTTGGCGCACTCTAAAACCAGCTTTTTTGTTTTTTCACTAATCTCATGGCTGTCCTTCAGCGCTTTTGAAACAGCAGAAGCGGATATACCTAATTCCTTCGCGATATCTTTAATGGTAACAGCCTCAAAATTCATTATACTATATTAAAAATTGGTTATATCAATAAACGGACTACTGGTTAATAGTCCGTTTAAGTAAACATAAGAAATTAAATGTCAATTAAGGTAATTCAGGTTGTAAAACCGCTGATACGTTAACGATGGATCGTTATCCTCCTAAAGAGGAGAAGAAATGCAACTGTTATTTAGTACAACGCTGGCCGGATTAGCTTTATGCTGATATTACCTGATATCGGTGATCGCAATAGCATCCATGTCCGTATAGTCTAAATTTTCGCCAGCCATACCCCATATAAAGCTATAGCTCGACGTGCCGCTACCCGCGTGAATGCTCCATGGTGGCGAAACTACGGCATCGTAATTATCCATGGTGATATGTCTTGTTTCGTCGCCTTCGCCCATGTAATGAAATATTTTTTGCCCCTGAGGTACATCAAAATAAAAATAAGCTTCCATACGGCGGTCATGTACATGCGGTGGCATGGTGTTCCATACGCTGCCATCGTGTAAAATAGTTAAGCCCATTACCAGCTGGCAGCTTTGTATGCCTTCCAGGTGGATGTATTTGTTGATGGTGCGATAATTTGCTGTTGACGCAGATCCTAGGGTTACTTTCACTGCATCCTCATTTGTTAATAATGTTGTTGGATAAACCGCATGGGCAGGGGCAGAGAGCATATAAAATACAGCAGGTTCCTGAGGGTTTTTACTTTCAAAAGTTATAACTTTAGCCCCTTTGCCAATATAAAGGCAATCCAGTTTATGAAGCTCATAAGTTACGTCATCAACTGTGACAATGCCATCTCCCGCAACATTGATAATACCGATCTCGCGACGCTCCAAAAAATATTCTGAACGCAGGTTTGGGTAAGCTGGTAATTCCAGTTTAGAATTTATCGGATTTGCAAAGCCCACTATCATTCTGTCGTAATGGGTATAAGTGCAGTTTAACTGGTCGGCTTGTACCTGTTTGTCTATCAAGAAACGCGACCGTATTAAACCGGTTTGATAGTTTTTAAAATCCTCTGGATGTACGCTCTGTATTACTTTCACGGGTGTTTATTTTTATAACAGTGCAATTGTACAGCGTTGTATGATAATAATAAAGTTATTGCCTTACTATTTTCACGCAAACGTTTTAGTAGATATTATCTGAAACTAAACTCCGCCGATTCCTTTTATAAGACAGTTGTTATATTGCTATTTTAGATGGCCTTAAAGTTAATAGCCTGATAATTGTCCATGCAAGGATATAAGATAAAGCACATATAGTAAACATGATCGAATAAGCATCTTTGGGATATGATGTGTTAAGTATACCGGATAACCTTTGAATGATCACACCACCAATACCACCAGCCATCTGACCAATACCAATTACTGAACCGATCCCCTTTTTGGGAAACATATCTGATACTGTAGTAAAAAGGTTTGCCGACCAGGCCTGATGGGCAGCTGCGCCAATGCAAATTACAGCTATAGCTAGTGTTGAAGCATAGGAGCCGAATATTTCCTTATTGCCAAAATATTGGGTAAGTAGTAAAAATAACGGGAATAGAGCGATGATAAACATAGCCCTCATTCGCGCTTTAAATACAGGTGTACCGCGGTTTATCATAATACGGGGCAGGTTGCCGCCAAATGTACTGCCAAATATAGAGATGAAATACACGGTAAATGTGGGCCACATGATATGGTGTAAGTCCATTCCGAATTGTTTTTTAAAATAATCAGGTAGCCAAAACAATAAAAACCACCATATCCCGTCGGTTAAAAACTTTCCCCAGAAAAAAGCCCAGGTTTGCGGGTATCTAAACAACTTACCCCATGAAATATTCTCATGTAAGGTTACATCTTCAGATGGTGCGGCGTGTACCACCACTTCATCCTCATGAATAAGATCAAATTCTTCCTTCGTAATATACTGGCATTTAGCTGGAGGATTATACAAGGCGAACCAAAAAATAAGCCATACAAAGCCAACCGAGCCGGTTATAATATAGGCCATTTTCCATCCTTCGGCCTCGCCAAAATGGATCAAACACCAAGGGACAAAAAGTGCCGCAATCATGGTACCTACGTTAGCACCACTATTAAATATGCCCGTAGCGAGCGCACGTTCCTTTTTAGGGAACCATTCAGCTACTGTTTTTATAGATGCCGGGAAATTGCCCGCTTCGCCAATACCAAATAGGCTCCTGATTATGGTATGGATAACTACGGAACTGCCGGCGAAAGCATTTACAATACCAAATACCGACCAGACGATAAGGGAAAGCGCCAATCCTAATTTTGTGCCTATCTTGTCAATAATCAAGCCTACAATAACAGTTATTCCAGCATAGAATCCCGTAAAGCAGGCGGTTACGTATGAGTATTGGTTATCTGTCCATCCAAAACCACCTTTGGCAATTGGGGTGCAAAAGAAATCTTTTACATAGCTGATCACCTGCCTGTCCATATAATTGATGGTGGTAGAAAAAAGCAGGAGCGTAACTATCACCCATCTGTAGTTCCTGATCTTTGTTTCTTTTAGCATAATTTATGAGTGAGTTTTATCTGGATTTTTTCACCAGGTTTAATGCTTGTTGTGTATTGGTGAATAGCTGCTCGTATAAGCCTTTCGCTAAAATATCTTTGGTAATAAGCTTACTGCCTAAGCCAACCGCGCAAACTCCGGCTTTAAACCACTGGCTTATATTCTCGGTGTTTAACTCTACGCCACCAGTCGGCATAAATAACTGACCCGGAAAAAGTTCTTTTATCGCGCTCAAGAAAGAATGTCCTAAAATATTAGCCGGGAATAATTTTATTAATCCTGCACCATGTTGTTGCGCTAAAAATATTTCAGTAGGTGTCATACAACCCGGGCACCATAGTAAGCCATTGTCATGAGCTATTTTCGCCACTGCCGGGTTAACAATTGGCGCTACAATAAAATCTGCGCCTGCATTGATAAAATCAATAGCTTCAGATTCAGTTTTTATAGTGCCGATACCTAATATCAGTTCCTGCATTTCATCTTGTTGCGCCTTTTTTAATAGCTTGAAATTCTCCAGAGCAGCGGGCCCACGATTGGTGTACTCAAGTACCCTTACTCCAGCTTTGTACAAGGCACGGGTAATCTGTAGGCTTACTTCCGAATCCTCATGAAAAAACAGCGGCAGCATGCCCTGCGCTATAATACTGTTAACTATGTTTTGGTTGGTGCTCATTTAGTAATTACATTTTTAATTTCGTCACTGGTTCTGCAAGTAGCATCTCCTTCTAAAAACAATTTGTCAAAAGCTGCTGCGGTGGCAAATTCAAGTATTTCAGCCGGTGGGCTTTGGTTATAAAAGCCATAAATAAGGCCCGCCATAAAACAATCTCCGCTGCCAACCTTGTTCACAATTTTCGCGGCAGCGTAATCGGTTGTACTATAATATTCTCCACCGGTATATAGCGATGTATAGTAGGTAATACCTCCATCTGCATCAAACCTAAAGGTATTGGCAACCGTTTTGCATTTAGGATAATTTTCAGTGATATATTGTGAGGTTTTTAAGGCAGCCTCAAGATAATTTTCTTTTTTATTGATACTTAGCAATTCGTCTTCAACAGGTATCCCCAGCATGGTTTCGGCTGCCCATATATTCCCCATAACCAGGTCGCAATAGCTTGCTAATTCGGGAATAACTTGCTCAGGGCTTTTGCCATACTTCCATAATTTTGATCGATAATTCAGATCAATAGATATGGTAATGTTTTTTGCAGATGCAGCTATTAACGCTTCTTTGCAAACATCCGCTACGTTTTGGTTAATAGCGGGGCAAATCGCGCTGAAATGAAACCAACTAACTCCGTCAAGCACCGTATCCCAGTCAATCATGCCGGGTTTTAGTTCTGCAAATGCAGAATGTGCGCGATCGTAGATAAGTGAATCATTCTTTATGTCTGCGCCCTTGGTCAAAATATACAAACCTACCCGGTCGCCATGATAATAGGTTTTTTCGGAATCAATACCCTTATCTTTTAAGTGTGTGCTGATCTGTGCCGACATGTGATTAGCCGGCAGAGCTGTGAAATATTGTACAGGAACATCCCATAAAGCCAAGGCCGTAGCAACGTTTAGTTCAGCGCCGCCCATATAAAATGGAACGTTATTTTTTTTAAGCCAATCACCTTCGGCATCAAGACTGATCCTAAACAATAATTCGCCAAAGCATAATACCTTACCCAAATTCTTTTTTATTAGTTTGTTTATTTATTGGTAACTTCAGATCAATAAATACTGCTTTGATAAAAAGCATCTTCATCATCTTAAGTGAATCTCAAAAATATGGTGAAAAGCTGCGTTTTCAAACTTTGTAGTACTATTATTTACTACATCGTTTGAGTAAATAAAATTAAAATCATGCCCGGAAACACATAGCAGTCTAATTCATTTTTTTTACTGCTATGATATAGCTTACGCTAA
>JABDDX010000065.1:0-510 GCA_013287375.1 Bacteroidota bacterium
GTCGGATACACGGCTGATTGTATAGAAATTAAAGTTCCCCGTCGGATAGAAGGTAAATTTGCCATTATACTGTTCTATCGGCTTTTTATCAAGGTTGCCAAAGTTCATATCTACTTGCAGATCAAAATATGGAGCCGTGAACCGCGCTCCTATAAAACCCAAATTACTATTGTCGACAGAGGTTTTAAAGTTAGTATTAACGTAATGATAAGCACCTAAGATACTAAAATGGGCGCTTGCGGCATAACTTAATTTAGCATAGTATTCTTTTTGCTGGTCTGCCTCGTCTACCGAATTACTTTTGCTATCGCTTAACCTAAAAATAGTTTGGTAATAGTAAGCTAACGATTGCTCAAGCTGCCAACGCCATGACAAGCGGTTACTCAATGAGATTCGCGAATAAGACGCATCTCCCCTGTTGATGTCATCATTTACTTTTGTGCTAAATTCGGCACCGGCCGCTATAAAGGCAAAAGGGTTTAAACCATTCCTGTCTTGCATATATCCGGC
>JABDDX010000065.1:520-17634 GCA_013287375.1 Bacteroidota bacterium
CACTGAGTTATCCGGCATTGTACGATGCTGCAAGGTCATTGTTTAAATAGCTGTTACATAAATAAGCGTAAAAACGGGCGGTTTCGTTATAGCTGTCATTAGCAAGAATATCATCATAGTTCTTCAACGCCAGCTTAAAATTGCCGCTCATCATATAGGCATAGGCAATCTTTAATCTCAAGCCTGGAAAATCAATCCCGCTTTTGACAGATTGATTGCCAAACACGATTAATTCCTTCCAGTCGCCGCTGTTATACAGGCCGGTCGAGGTACTATCCGCCACCTGCATGGTGCTAACCTGCGCCTTTATACTGCCCGCTAATAAAATGAAAACGATAGTTAATATGTATTTGATTTTACCCATTGAATATTTTTGTCGTTACCGTTTACCGTGATACAATACCCCTGAATATTATCATTTGCCAGGCTGATAGTCGCCAGCATTAATATCTTTTGTTTGCCAAATACTTGTTTTACTTGTGTTGACTGGATAGTCCCGCTTTTAGGTGGATAATTTACCGCGCGATACCTTAAATTGATAAGTCTGAAAAAAGGTGAAACAAAATCCTGCAACCAAAGCAATGGTTTATTATTTAAGAGATGTAAAGGAAATACATCACGAACAACAAAACGCTCATTATCGGTAAATGTAATTTTATACGCAGCCTGGTAAAAAAGAAACAATAAAGATTGATGGCTGCCATAAAAGCTGGTAAAGTAAAACTGCGTACCATCATTTATAAAATAGGCTGTTGCTCCGCTTGTTATACTGTAAAAATAAGTTTGGCCCAACTCATCTCTGAATACCTCTAATTGTTCGTTAATACCCCCCTCACCAACAAGTGTAGCAGTATAGCCCGGCTGAAAATCAAATGCCTTTGCGGTAGAATTAATAATTGTGACAGGATTTACAACGTCGCCTTGTTCAGGAATCATAAAACTTGCCATTCTTTCCTGTTCGTTCTTTTTGCTAACGTAATATGCAAACGGATAACTCAGTGTTTTTGCATCGATATACGGCGTAATCTGGAACTGAAAATGCAAATGCGGTTCAGGAGAGCGGCCTGAATTACCGCATAACCCAATCAGTTCTCCCTGTTTAACAATATCGCCAATCTTAACTTTAATTGATTGTTTTTTAAGATGCGATACTTTACTGTATAGGCCGTCGAGGTGTCTGATTACTACGGTATTTCCCCAATTCTCCAGCAGGTTTTCAATACCTATAGCATTGTCTTCCACGTTATCAACAACATTGGCTACAACACCATCGCCGCAGGATAAAACAGGTTTATTAAAGGAATAAAAGTGTTCAGGCAATGTACCGGGTAATTTAAAGGTATTTTTATCCTCGTCTTCAATCACAAAATCAAGTGCTTTACCCCAATCGCTAATGTGAGTGATATTGCCATCGTATCCTTGTGAAACCGTCCAGCTACCCATAAAAGGCAGCCTGAACCTAAAGTATTGCAGATTATTTAACCGGTTTTGTTGATTGATGAATTGATATAAATTTCGTTCAGGCGAATAATGCTGCAACTTAACCAATTGCAAATGCGCTGCATCTTTCCGCAATAACAGGAAATAAAGCAGCGTGAAGCTTATCACACAAAACGGTAAAGAAAATACCGGTAAATTATAAGCCGCCAATATAACTGAAAAGGCATTTATCAGGATAAATATTACCGGAATACAAGCGATTGCCCATAAATAAGACCGTACTGAAGGAATGGTAAAAAAACTACCAATAGCAATAGTGGCCAGCATAAAGTTAGCGCCCAAATGATAATAGCTGATATCATCCGGATAAATATGAAGGCTGGCGTTAAGACCATAAGCGACTAAAAAACCAAGCACGGCCAGGCTAAAGGCAATACGGGAATGAATCAACAGGCCAATAGCAATACATGCGCCCGTTATAATATTATCCTGAAATAAGATAGCGCTAAACGAGCGAAAAAACAAGCAAAGCAAATAGGGAAGATTGGATGATAGATAATTATTCAGGTAAGATAAATTTGCGGTCCCCTCGTAAACCTCTTGCATAACAAAGCTACTTTTGGATACAAGCCCAATCTTAAACAAGCTGTCAGCGCTTAATAATAAAACCCAAAAACACAGGATAAAAGGTAACGATAAAATAGGCAGCCCTAACTTGCCAAGCCTTTCGGCGAGAACAACCGTTAGCATGATCAACAATAAGGCAGTAAATATCAGCCAAATAACATAGTACACGTTAAATTGGTAAAATGTACCAAAGGCCAGGCCGAGGAGCAAATTATTAAAACTGTAAATACCTGTATTGATTTGTTCGGGCTGAAAACCTGATAAATTAGCTAAGATTGCGGCAAACACAATGCAGCATAATCCGGAAATGCCAGCAAGGGGATTTATAAAAGATACCAAAAGCAAAATTACCCCCAACACGCTGTTTTGCGAAAAAAACAGTATGGCGTAGCTATTAAGTATGGTTTTAATAAATAATGAAAACCTGCTTTTCATCTATTTTGCTTTTAAATGCCGGGGTACATTTTCGTTTTTCTCAATATAATCCAATGTTTCGGCGGCTTTTATTAGGTGGATGTTTTGTCGCTCGTCAATCAGCACAACCGCAGGCCTAAAGGTTATAAACTGCATCCATTGCGTCATGTTGTAAGCACCCACTTTGTGTACCACCAAATGGTCACCTGGATTTAATACAGGTAGGTTTATGTTTTCCCTGATCACATCTATATTCATGCATAGCGGGCCATATATTACCATATTTTCGGTATGCGGCGGAAAATCCTGTGCAGGGCTTATTTGATGATCATACCAAAATGAAGTAAAGAGTGTATTTACCCCAAAATCTACAATGGTAGCCCGTTTGCCATCTGCCAAACGTTTATTGGCCAGTACTGTACCCAATAAATATCCTGCATCGTCAATAAGTGCCCTCCCACTCTCCAGTATAAGCAACGGTAATTCATTAGGCGCAAAATCTGAATTAATCAGTTTATTGCATATTTCTTCGGCAAAATCATCGATCGATGGTAAGGTATCTGTTCCGGGTAAATATGCACCTTTTAAGGTATTCATCGAAGGAAATCCGCCGCCGAGATCGAGATATTCTATGGCTTGATTTAGTTTGTTCTTAGAGCGCAAAGCCAGATCTGTTAATTTCGTCGCCGCAACGCCAAATGCCGATGTTGATTGTACATAAGTGCCGATATGGCAATGCAGGCCCGTCAACTGCAGTTTGCCTGAATTAACTACCTTAGTAATCGCATTCCAGGCTTCGCCGTTTTCGTAATTAAAGCCAAACCTGTCCCATGCCGGAAATATGCCGGTGTCCATATTCACTCTAACGGCCACACGGGGTTTAGCCGCTAAGCTTTCACTTAGTGTAATTAAAAGATTTAATTCCTCTAAATGATCAATATGGATTAACGAATCATTTTCGATTGCAAGCATCAGGTCTTCTTTTGACTTGCTTGGGCCGTTAAATATAATCTTGTTGCCGGCTACGCCGTTGCCTAAAGCCTTACGGTATTCAAAACCCGAAACAACCTCAGCCCAGCTGCCTTCACTGTGAAATATCTGGCAAACAGCATTAAGGTAATTGGTTTTATAACTCCAGGCAAATTGCACTTTTGGATATCGGGTGCTAAAAGCACGATAGGCGGAGCGATAGTTACGACGTATCTGGCTCTCTGAAATCACAAAAAGTGGCGAGCCATAAGCCTCGACCAGTTTAGTTACCTGTATGCCATCAATATATTTAAAAGGCTGTGCACCGCTGTGGTTGCCAAATTTATTCATGACACCTGGGGTGAGTTTTTTTATGTAGGGCCTTTCGTAAGGAAGTTTTTCCATGATTAAGTCATAATTATAATTCGCCGAAGGCAGACATTTTTTGAAACTCCGCAATATCAACCACCTGGTCCCAGGAGTGCCGGATAAACAATTTGCCCGTCTCGTAACTGTTAAATGGGGCAACGTTTTCACCCATACTCATTTTAATCAATGCTGCCGGCTGATTTTGCCCCGCTGCCGCTGCCAGATATATCCATGCTGGGAACCGGGGATTAATTTCTATTATAAAAAGTTGATCCTCCGCATCCCTTATGATTTCCAGTTCATATGCGCCTCTCCAATGGGTTGCTTTTGCAAATT
Organism: Bacteroidota bacterium; assembly: GCA_013287375.1. Taxonomy (GTDB): domain Bacteria; phylum Bacteroidota; class Bacteroidia; order Sphingobacteriales; family Sphingobacteriaceae; genus Mucilaginibacter. The sequence goes on from JABDDX010000065.1 coordinate 4,676, forward strand.
GATCTGCCAGTTCAACCAATGCCTTATCTTCAATAGTAACACCAGCCCAGGCTTTCCCTTTTTCGGTGATATAAAGTTTACGCATGGGCACAATGCTAAGGTTACTACCGTTGCCGGCACCTAATGCGGCAACATTTATTTCAGTTCCTTTAATATATTTTTGCGCTATCACAGGGTATCCCCAGGCCGCTTCCAATTGTTTAAATGCCTTAAGGGCAGCATCCATGTTTACCGCGATATATGCATCATAAAACTTACCCTTTATAACCAATGGAAAGCCTAGTTCCTCGGTAGCATGTGGTAAATCAGCAGCTGAAAACAGATTATAATGTGGTGGCACCCGAAGTTCGTTTTTATTACCAAATTCAAAAAGATTCGCTTTGTCCCTAACCTGCAATTGTGCCAGCGAGGGAAGCAATGTGCGGATACCTATTTTTAATAACGATGGAGCTATTATTATAAAGTTATGGAGCTCGGCATCAAAATTTGGGATAATCGCCGTTAAATTCTCCTGGTTATTAATGTAAGTTAGCCTTTCCAGCAGTGCGCCTGTTCCTGCAGTGGGATAAGGTAGCTGATAAGTCTTGTCAACCAACTCCCGCATGTATATACCCGGTTCTAGTGATTCATAAGCAAAGCCTATAATCCTGATATCATTGCCCAATCCTTCTTTTAGCGCCCTGATCACCGCTATTCCCGGCCCTGGATTGTCATTAGCATTGAGGCCCGTTACACCAATACATAAGCCGGCGTATTTAGTTGCCATGATTCAATTCTAATTCCAACAGATTAGCCTCTTTTAACTGAATTATCCAATCCTCCCAATCCCGATCGAGCTGCGCTGCATTAACATCGTATTTTTTTAAAATATCTGCTTTTATCTCCGCTGGGTTAACGCCGTTTTTCATGGCAACCAATATGACTGATGCCATTGCATTGCCCGAAAACGAATCACCCGTAGCCGGGTTAAAAATAAACCCGTTCTCGCTGGTGGCAATATTCTTTTTAATCTTCATTGTATAAATAAGGATATAAATGTAGCGATTTTAGGTATATCAGGAGGCTATTAAATAGTCAATACGCGATGCCAGCACTTCCATATCTATCGGTTTCAAAAACAACGCGTCGCATTGATAAATATCTGATTTTAATTTTTTAGTTCTGTATCCGGTCACAACAATTACAGGTATATCTTTCACCATAACCTCCTGTTTTAGGTCCCCGCATATCAATTCGCACTCATTGTTCAGTAATAAGTAATCCAATATGATCAGATCAGGCTGAATTGATTTGGCTTTTTCACAAATGGCCGCAGCGTCATATATAATATGTACATCAAAATCGCTGTAATTCAAAATTTCATCAACAACTGGTAACATCCTGCCTCCGTTATCCAATACCAGAATCTTTTTTGGTTTGCTCATCAGTTCCATAATCCAATAGTTTTAAATGCTTTATATAAAATTGGCGTATTAAAATTTTACAAAAAAGCAATTGTCGCCGAACAGGACATATCTACCGATAAACAACAAAAAAACGATCTATTTTGACCATTCTTTTATGAAATCCGCGTAGCTATTACCAACGGGAAGCTCAACAACACCTATTTTAACTTTACGGTTATGGATTGATTTTACTTTCTTTATTGCCACAGCATAGCTGCGATGAATCCGGGCGAATTGCATTGCGGGCAATTTTTCGAGCACTGCCTTCATGGGCATGAGTGTCAGTATCGGCTTTTCCAGACCCACCAAATGGATTTTGATATAATCCTGCATGCTTTCAATGTATTCAACATCTTTTAAATTTATCTTAAGCATTCGATATTCAGAGTGCACATATATCGATTCACCTTCTTCATCTTTATCCTGGGTTTTGTATTTAGCATAATCCAAAGCTTTTTGAACCGCCGCTGTAAATCGCTTAAGATCAATTGGCTTCAACAGATAATCTATTGCCTCCAGCTCAAAACCCTCATAAGCATAATTTTTATAGGCAGTCGTAAATATTACCATCGGTTTGTTTTGCAATGTTCGGACAAGATCAATGCCCGAAATATCAGGCATGTCAATATCTATAAAAAGCAAATCAATCTGGTTTTTTTTCAAAAACTCCGCACCTGAAATAGCATCATCAAAAGTTTGCAGCAATTTTAATTCAGGGAAATCGTTCACATGTTTTTTAATTACCTCAAGCGCTAACGGCTCATCATCAATGGCGATACATTTTAATTGCATACTCCTATTTTATTTAGCTAAAAATCTCTAATTTAACAGTAAACAGGTTGTTACTCGTATTTATATCCAGGCTGTATTTTCCCGGATACATGTGCTCCAACCGCTGTTTGGTATTATTAATTCCGATACCTTTCCGTTTATCATTTTGTGGCTTTTCGAAAATATTGTTTTGACAAAAAAAACCTATTTTTTGTTCATCTGCCATTATAATAATACTTATTACTGCATTATTATGTTTGCTTATCCCATATTTAAACACATTCTCAATAAAGGTCATTAATAATAAGGGAGCTATTTTCTGGTTCACAATTTCACCGGTACATACAAAATCAAGCTTAGTTTTCTTACCTAATCGCAGCTTTTGGAGGTCGATATAATCCTTGATGCAATCTATCTCGCTTTGCAACAGCACAACATCCTCGCTTACATCATCGGTAACATAACGCATAATATTCGAAAGCTTCATAATGCTTTCAGAAGTATGCTTGTTATCTGTAACCGATAGCGCATAAATATTATTTAAAGTATTAAATAAGAAGTGGGGGTTAATCTGCGCCTTTAAAAATGATAACTCAGCATGCGCCTTCTCTGCTTGTGTTTGGGCCACCATTTGCTCCGTAAGCTGCCACTTTTGTACGGTGCTCACAGCAATGCTCAAGCCTATTACTAGAATAAAAATAAATAAACCTACCATATCAATATTCCCCGACTGGTGTATAAAAATGATCTGATTAATAGGCTTATCCCTCGGATCTTCCATCCGCAAATTCTGATTTGGCAAAGGGCCAAATGGCAGGCTCTTTGCTTCTGATGAGTTCATACCAGCATTCGGGATCGAACTATCAACCAATAATGGTGTAGCTTGGGCAGCATTATACTTCGGATTTTTTAGCAGATTATGTCCAAGTAAATTATCAAAAGGCTGTAAAAAATATACACAGCCCGACAACATCAATACAATAAAACCGTAGCTAACATATTTCTTTCTAAATACCAACTTCGGCACCAGGTACCATGCATTTAAATAAAACATGAATATGTAGGTAAAGCAAAACAGCCAATAAAATGGTGAAAGCAATATAAAATAGCTGTTATGTATACTCTCCTGAGTTTTATTCATAAACAGCAACGGAAAACCCAGGAATATTACCCATCCTACTGCATGAATAAAAAAAGCAATGAATTTTGAACGTATCATATTGGTTAAGTAATCAAAAATAGACTTTGCTTTGCATATTTTACTATAGTAGCTTTTTTCCTTTCCTCGCCGCCGGCTCTACAACAATATGTATCATAAAATAAACCAGTTGCAGATACAACTTGCCTAACAGCACTGTTGGAACCAAATGTTATTTTCACAATCGCATCGCCTAAACTTTGTGCATGTACACATTTTTTAATTTGGGGGGACAAGTATTACTTAAATATTTAAAACTAACATCAATAAGCGCCTGCAACAGTAACAGGTGCTTACTTATGAAAATAGAACAACAACAGGCCTTACAAATAACCATCTATTAAAAACGTGGTAAAAATCGGCAAGTAGCTGTAGGCTAACAAAAATGAATCGGCGAATAACATCTATGTATAGATGAACGGATACCATATCTCATAATATGAATTGCAAATTAGGAGGTGCCTATATTAACCGTTTAGCCACTTTTGATGATACTGGTATAAACTTAAAACCGCTCTCTATTTATTGGTTATTAATAGCCCCGGCTATCAGCCAGAGCCTTTGTCTTTTATACCGATTTAAGAGCGTTGCGCTAACGCTAAAATCAGTGGGGAGCCTGCTATTCAAAATAATGTGGTACAAACCGGCTCACATTGTCGGTTATCATTGAATTGCTTTCTCTGATTCCCATACCAGCAGCATCGCCGCCAATAATCCATGATCCAATAACAGGGTAGTTGCCATCCATATTTGGTATACTGGCAATATCCTGGTAAATAAACCCTGCTTCTCCATAATCTCCATCGGTACTAAGTATCACTTTACCGTTTTGTACAATTTCTATGTTTGCCCCTTCACGTGAAAGTTTTGGCTTTTTTACATATGATGTTGAATGCGGTTCAAAGTATGCCGGAAGCAGGTTTGGATGATTCGGATAAAGCTTCCATAATATAGGTAGAAGAGCTTTATTTGACCATAACATTTTCCAAATAGGCTCAATCCAGTGAACCGTGCTTTTCCCAAGAGAGGCCGTGTCAACCTCATTAACCATCCATTCCCAGGGATATAATTTGAAGAGTGTTTCTACAGGTTTCTGATGTTCGTCTACAAACGCGGCGCCATTCCATGTAATATTACTAATATCTGTAAAATAATATTGAAGACCTTTTACCGAAGATGCAGTGTCCAGAATATAAGCTGTGTTGGTAATGTCTTCGCGCAGCTGAAGCTGAGAAATGTTACCTCGTGCCTCCTTTAAGCAGGCAAAATGGTATACGGATGAGCGATATTTATCATTTATAAATTTCCAGGCATCCCTAAGCCGCTCATCTATTGAGTTAAACTGGTCTGCTGATGGCTTAAAATCTTTCAGCCAAAACCACTGCACAATACTTGCTTCAAACAAAGAAGTTGGCGTATCAGCATTAAATTCAAGCATCTTTGGCGGGTTAATACCATCATACGCAAGATCGAACCGGCCATACAGCGACCAAAATCCTGTATCGCTGTTGTCCCAGGCGTGGCGTACCAATGGTATAATATTTTCCGGGATACCGAATAATGAAAAAAGGTTATTATCAATAACATATTGAGCTGCTTCAATACACATGGTATGAAGTTGCTGTGTTGTCGACTCCAGCATGAGGATTTCCTTTTCAGAAAATTTATAACATACCGACTCATCCCAATAGGGCACGTCATCAAGCGTGTGAAAAAGAAAACCTTGTTTCTCTACCAGTTCCTGCCATCTCTGGCGTGGTGTAATGGCAATTCGTTGCATCTCTGAGTTTATTCTCCGCCGCCAAAGCCGCCACCATGGGCAGAGCCGCCAAAACCCTCACCTGACGAAGTCCCGTGGGCTGAGCTGCCAAAACCTTCTACAGTTCCGCCGCGGCCACTGCTAAAGGTCCCAATATCTTCGCTCGCGCCGCCATTGGCAGTATGTGTAGATGAAGAAAGAAATAGCCCACTCCTATGCACTTCAGCCGGCAATGTTTCAGAATATCCCGTGTGTGGATAATAGCGGGTAACCTGGTTATTATTGTATAAATACCAATATCCGTAGCTGCTAAAATGATATGTATGATTATTGATCAGGGTATCTTTCCCGGTATTATAATCCGTACCATCCCAAGTGCCGGTAGTTTGGTTTTCGTTGTTACAGGAGCTTAAAACAATAGCAGAAAATGCCAGAAGAATAAGTGAATTGTGTTTTTTCATTTAGGTTTTATTGAAAATTAAAGTTACACTTCTATTTAACAAATCGCGCTACTCCCCGAGTACTAACTTCCAAAATATGCCCACTTTTATCAAAATTCAGGCTATCAACACATAATTGTCGTAATACATAAGCCTCCTTCTGAGGAAATATCCGATGATATAAAATATAATCCTGCCCATTTTCTCTAAAAACTGTATGATGACCCGGGCCAATCACGGTACTATCCGCGCTTGATTGTAAGATCTTCCAGTTAGCAGGTTCTGTAAATGGCCCCAACGGGGATGCGCTTACCGCATAGCCAACGCAGTATGTGGCATTCGTTGCCTTCCCACTGGAGAACATCAGGTAATATTTATTATTCCATTTGCGCATAAGCGGCGCCTCAAAATAATGAGGCGTTGTTACGTCAACAGGGGTTCCATCAAAAGTCTTCATATCCGCTTTAAGCTTTACAGCCATACAATGCCCGTTTATCCAATTATATCCCGATCCCCAATAAAGATAAGCTTGCCCGTCTTCATCAACAAAGCACTCAGGGTCAATATTATGCACCAGGGGAAAATCAGTATGCTTTATTAGTGGGCTATTATCGTCCTTTAGGTTTCGCCATGGCCCAAGGGGCTTATCACTTACCCCCGCCCATATCTCACTGCCAACAGCCACATACATATAAAATTTATTGTCCCTACCTTTTACAACACATGGTGCCCACACCATAGCATCTCCCGAAGTTGGGCTTGTACAGGCTTTTTTTGTTGGCCAATTGATGTGTTGCCGATCAAATTTAACAAAATCCTTTGTTGTAAATACACCCAGTTCATTACTGCCCCAGGGATCTATCGTGGCATAGATATAGAAAACACCCTTATCTTTAATAATGGTTGGATCAGCAAAATAGCCTGGAATAATTGGATTCGTAATTTTCCCGTTCTGTGCGCTCGCTTCAGCAGGTAGTAGGGAATAAATGCTAAGCATCAACATTAAGAACGATAGACAACGAGTTAGTGCAATTATTTTAAGGATCATGGGCTCCAAATCTTGTTATTTTATAAATGGTTTATTTGTTAAATATATCTGCAATATTCCTCTTTTCATAATATCACGGTACCAAATTCTGTTACCGGCTATCAATTTACCGTTCAGCTTTACCAACCCGCACTTAGGTCATTTTGGTTGGATCTCAATAATCTTATGAGCTTTAATGCTTAAAAAACTTCTTCTTTCAAATCATTTATTTAGGTTTGGCAATACTTAATAACAGCAATAATGTTTTGGTACGAAGATGAAATAAAGCGTTTAGAAAAGCAGCGCGCCGAGATGAGTTACCAACCGGAAACGCTGTTTTACGGAAGTTCTTCTATCAGACTATGGACTGGGCTGGCTGATGATTTCCGCGACTTTAAACCCGTTAATCTTGGGTTTGGCGGCTCTACGCTAGCTGCATGCACCTGGTTTTTTGACCGGGTTATGGTTGGATATGAACCCAAAAGAATAGTTCTATATGCTGGTGATAATGATTTAGGCGATGGGCGACACCCGGAAGAGGTCTTTATTTTTTTCCAGGAACTTGCTGCAAGGGTAACTAAGCGCTTTGGTTCATTACCTTGTTATTTTGTCTCTCTAAAGCCGAGTATTAACCGCTGGCCGCTGGTTAATCAGTTCAACTATACCAATGAAATAATTTCCGCCGAAATCAAAAATAATCACCCGGATTGGCAATGGATAGATATTTTTGACGCGATGCTAAATGCCGACGGCCGCCCTAATACCGAATATTATTTGAACGATGGCCTTCACCTAAGTGAAAAAGGTTACCTCATCTGGAAAAACATTATTAAAAATGCGTTAATGAGCAGATAATTAACCATTTATTGATTCCTAGTTAATATATTAGAGAGATATTTCAGGAAAATTAACCTAACTTATGAACAGGGAATATCACCGGTGGTATAGCAACCATCTCGGGCGGGATATGGAGCTGCTGGTTTTTGGTCACGCAGGTAGGGCTGTGTTGTTTTTCCCACCGCGTATGGGCCGTTTTTATGATTATGAAAACTGGGGGGTTGTAGCCTCTCTCGCTGATCGTATAAACGATGGTGAACTACAGCTTTTTTGTGTAGACAGCGTAGATGAGGAAAGCTTTTATAACGGATGGTCGCACCCTGACGCGAGGATCAACCGCCATTTACAGTACGAGCAATATATTCTGTGCGAAGTACTGCCACTAATGAACACCAAAAAACCGGATAATGATTTCGAAGCCGCGGGCTGCAGCATGGGCGCTTACCATGCCGCCAACATCGCGTTAAAACACCCGCACCTGTTTAACAAACTTGTTTGCATGAGCGGCAGGTATGACCTTACCAGGCCGGTTCAATGCTTTAGGGACTTATTTGATGGTTACCACAATGAAAACATTTACTTTAACATGCCCCGCCAGTTTGTAGCCAATATGCACGATGAATGCTTGCTCGCGAATATTCGCCGACTGGATATGCTGCTGGCTATAGGTGAAACCGACCCTTTCAGAAATGATAACTATGAATTTAGCGAATTGCTTGGCTGGAAGGGGATCCGCCACCAATTTCATACCTGGCATGGTTACGCGCATGCCCCTCGCAGCTGGCGAAAGATGGTGCAGCTTTATCTTTAAAAATTCAAATACTATCAGACTTACGAAGTTTTAAAAACTTCGTAAGTCTTGATACCATCCAATAAATATAATTAGGTAACAATATGGTTACCACTTGTTTTCGGGCAGAATTGAGGATATATTTATAAAATGAGAAAACCCCTACTTGCCCTTCTGTTGCTGTCGTTCGTAATAACGGCGAAAGCGCAACAGAACAATAAACCTACCGACCCCGTATCCCAAACCACAAACCAGGAAACCACACCCGAGCCAACGGGAGGAATCGACGCGTTGATGAAGTATATGAAAAAGATTGATAACCGCGAGTATAATGGCGCGCAAACCGGCAAGGTAACTTTAAGTTTCGTTGTTGAAAAGGATGGCAGCTTAACAGGCTACAAAGTAGTACACTCACTTAATACCGAGGCTGATGCTATAGCTATACAGGTTTTAAAAGACTATAACCAAAAATGGAAACCGGCAACGCAAAACGGCCAGCCTGTAAGTGCGGAGTATACTATTGCAGCACCATTTGGAGTAAATTAACAATACAGTATTGCAACTTACTGGTCGAAGCTTATCGCTTCGACCTAAAATATTTTAAGCTTTCAGCTTACAAACGCTAGAACTATTTTAGCCCCAAGTCGGTATTTTCACTATAAGCTCCCGTAAGATCAAAAACGGGTAATGCTGAGCGAAGCCGAAAAAATCCAATCACACCCTAAATACTTCCCATAACTTTATATCTTTGACCGCAAAAATTACAATCGTATTCTCATGGCAAAAGCATCTGAAGTTAAAGTAGGAAATATATTACGTTTTAACGGCGAACTGGTAACCGTTATAGAAGTTTTACATCGTACACCGGGTAAAGGCGGCGCATTTTATTTAGATAAATTCCGCAATATAAAAACCGGTAGAATTGTTGAAGCCCGTTTAGCTACCGACGAACAGGTTGAAATTTGCCGTGTTGAAACTAATGATTACCAATATCTATACGAAGAGGGTGATTACTTTGTGATTATGGATAATACCACTTACGATCAATTCAATATCCCTAAAGCCTTGTTCGGCCCTGCTGCAAAGTTCCTGAAAGAAGGGATGAACGTTATCGTTTCTTTTGAAAGCGAAGAGCCAATTATGGCACAAGCCCCTAACTTTGTTGAATTAGAAGTTACTTATACCGAACCTGCGGTTAAAGGCGATACCTCATCAGGCGCATTAAAAAACGCCACAACAGAAAATGGTATAGAAATCAAAGTACCTCTTTTTGTAAACCAGGGTGATAAAGTAAAAGTAGATACCCGCACCGGCGATTACGTTGAGCGTGTGAAATAAATAATAATTAATTACATACAGTACTTAAAGCCCTGCAAATTGCGGGGCTTTTTTATTTAAAAGTGGTTCGGTACCGATCACAAGCAAAATTCCCTCCCCAGGATTCTTTATTAAGAAGAGGAATTTTTCACCCTCTTTCCGGCTTGCCGGAGAGAGGGTCGAACAGCGCAGCGCATTCGGGGTGAGTCGACTGTGCGTCTAGCATTTGCGCTAACGTCGCTCGTATAATTTACTCACCCGGTCTTAGCTTCGCTCGACCACCCTCTCTTGCAAGCAAAAAAAAGAGTAAAAGCATTAAAAGTTATTTCCGGTTTATGGTCGGTATTTTCTCTCAATTATTTGAATTTCGCAAATAACCGATTGATTTCTTCAAACAAAACAATTCACTTACTGCCCACCTTTGTATTATAATTTAATATAAAGATGGAAAACAAAAATAAAATAGCCCTTGTAACCGGCGGAAGCCGCGGGTTGGGTAAAGACATGGCTTTACGCCTTGCCGAAAAAGGCCTGGATGTTATCATTACCTACAACAGTCAGGCAGATGACGCACAGGCAGTAATAGCGCAAATACAACAAGCCGGACAAAAAGCCGCCGCACTTCAATTGAATGTCGGTGATCTTAAAAGCTTCGCGGCTTTCACAACACAGCTACAGGATGTATTGAAAAACACTTTCAATACTAACCATTTTGATTTTTTAGTAAACAATGCGGGTGTTGGCGGCTACTCTCCTTTTGCTGATGTAACCGAAGAACTATTTGATCAAATGCTGAACATCCATTTTAAAGGTGTTTACTTCTTAACCCAAAAAATGGTAACACTTATGAATGATGGCGGCGGCATTGTTAACGTCTCTTCGGGGCTTACCCGTGTTACGGTGCCAGCTTCATCGGCTTATGCCTCTATGAAGGGCGCTATCGAGGTATTTACCCGTTATCTGGCCAAAGAATTAGGCGCGCGTGGTATTCGGGCAAATGTTGTAGCTCCCGGCGCAATCATGACCGACTTCGGCGGAGCCCACCTGAGAAACAGCGAAGAAATGCAAAAATTCATCAGCAGCGTAACCGCTTTAGGCAGGCCAGGTGTAGCAGAAGATGTTGGCGGAGTAGTAGCTTTCTTATGTACCGAAGATGCCCGCTGGATTAACGGACAACGCATTGAAATTGCCGGTGGTATGGCACTGTAATCTATAAAAAACGAAACAAACGGGGCTAATCGATAGGAAATCGCTTTTAAGAATTCTAAGCGCTTTGTAGAATGCTTAAATCTCCAAAAATATAAAATGCGGGCCTTGTGCGATACCTTTCCCTATAATAGGAAAAGGAGGGGGATAGGGTAAAACATGCGACATGCTTTAAAAGCGATTTCCAGAGGCTAATCAAGCCTCGTTTGTTTGTATCCCTGCCAAATGCATAACTTTGAATATTATAAACACTGATGATCACCAATACTTCGCTTAACGACTTCTACAAAAGGAACGCTGCCCCGCTCCCCAACGGTATCACGAAGGAGATTGGACACTTTAATATATTTGAAGCCGAAAAACTGTTTGATAAAAAAACAGGCACGAGGATAATGCCTTACAGTCGCCGTGAATACTATAAGATCAGTTGGATCCGGGGCAATAGTACAGCCGAATATGCCGATAAAGTGATCGATATTAAGGATGGCGGCTTGCTTTTCGCGACACCTAAAATACCTTACAAATGGATCCCGGCCGATAGTGACCAAACTGGTATGTTCTGCATTTTTACAGGGGATTTTCTTACACCGCACAAAGCCGGAGTTAGTTTAGATGACCTACCAATTTTCCAACCCGGGCAAGTACCTGTTTTTCAACTTGATGCAGAAGAAGCAAAAGAAATTGAATACATCTTCCGTAAAATGCAGCGGGAATTAAGTGCGGATTATAAATTCAAATATGATTTGTTGCGTAATTTGGTATTAGAACTCATCCATTACGGGCAAAAGCTACAGCCTATGCAGGCCATCAGTACCGCCCAAAATGCATCAGAACGGATCTCTTCTCTATTTATTGAGTTATTGGAACGGCAGTTCCCGCTGGAATCAATGCATCAACGGTTAAATCTGCGTACCGCCAAAGATTACGCCGACCGCTTAGCCGTACATGTAAATCACCTTAACAAAGTATTAAAGGAAGTTACCGGCCACACCACCACGCAAATCATCAGCAACCGGGTAATACAGGAAGCCAAGATCCTGCTTAAACAAACCAACTGGAACATTGCCGAGATCTCATACACGTTGGGTTTTGATGATCTTTCGCACTTTTCGAACTTCTTCAAAAAACAAACATCCTTCACCCCTGCAACATTCCGGGCTTGATTTATAGCTTACTGGAATATCAACTGGTTGGCCAGCTCAATTTCTTCGCGCAAAATAGTATGCGGCCTGCCTTTAAAAACTTTTAAAGTAACCTCGGCACCTAAATTTTTTAATACAGATACACTTTCCTCCACCCTGCTCAAAGGCACATGCGGATCAGGGTCGCCGGTTGTGATCAGGATCGGCGTAGCCGCGAAATCGCCTTTATAATTGCTGGTTACCAACCCCTCGCCTACCAATCCGCCTGTAAAAGCAACTGCACCGCCAAAACGTTGGGCATTGCGGGCAATGTATTCTAAAGTCAAACAAGCGCCTTGCGAAAATCCGGCGAAATAAATTTTATCCGCAGGAATCCCGGTCGCGATAATATCCTCCACCGTTTGTCCAATCATCTCCAAAGCAGAATCCAGCGCAGGCTGATTTTCTTCTACAGGCGCCATAAAACTATAAGGGTACCAGCTTTGATTAGTGGCCTGCGGCGCTAAAATCGCAAAGTCAGTTAAATTAAAATCTGATGCCAACGAAATAATGTTACGCGCCGTGCCCCCACGACCGTGCAACATAACCAGTGCCCCCTTAGCTTGTGCTAAAAGGGTACCGGCTGTTATAATTTGTTTTTGATGTGTATACATGTTAAACTAATGATGGTAAAACTTGCTCTATCTGGCTGCGTTGCACTTCGTATTGTGCAGGCAACATCAGGTGTGTACCTAATTCCTCTACTGATTCGTCTACTGCAAAACCCGGGTTATCAGTAGCAATTTCAAACAAAACGCCTCCCGGTTCGCGGAAATAAAGTGAGTAGAAATAGTTCCTGTCGATCTTATCTGTAATGTGCAAACCCAATTTTGCTACCCTGTCCCTGTATTCCATCAAAGTTTTTTCATCCTTAACCCTAAAGGCAACATGATGTACCGATCCACCGGCAACATGGCCTGCTACTTCACCTGCAACTTCTACCAAATCAACTATATTGGCGTTATCTACATTATCATTAATAAACCTG
>JABDDX010000066.1:0-1997 GCA_013287375.1 Bacteroidota bacterium
ATAACGCTGTCGGGGCCGGTTTTAACAAAGATGCCGTTTGTGGTTCTGCTGATGGTATTCGCACGTGAGAAGTCTTTCCTTAATAATTCATCCAGACGGATTAGTACTGCGATATTCTCGTTTTTATGTTGAAAAGAACGATAAGACTGGTTGATAATATTGAAGCGGTATACGCAATGCCGATCACAATAGCCGAGATGAGCATGACGATGCTGATCTCCATAATCGTAAATGCTTTTACCCGTTTATTCATTTTTATTGATAATTACCTTGTGCAGGGTGATCAGTTGTTGCCCGTTGGCATCGTAGGCAGCCAGGTCAATTTCGGTCAGATTGGGCTCATTATTGTAATTTTTAACAGTTTGTTCAATATTGAGATTGTCGACTGTAAAAGTTGTTGAGCTACTATTTGCTGAAGTTTCGTCAGCTTGTAGCGTTTGGTTTAAAATGGCCTGCGCCCTAATCTTTGTGACCGACAGGGAGGACTGTACTATATTGGCATAGATCATCATGGCGATACCGAATACGACCATGATCACCACCATCGAAATCAATACTTCAATGATTGATGATGCCGCTAATTTAGATTTTATACTTAATTTGACTCTAACCATTGCAATATTCTTTTCTTTTTAGTGGTGACAGGAAAAAGTACACTGGTTAAATAATAAGTCGAGAGTAACTTTTCGTTTATAGTTGTATTAACCACGTAGTTTTCATAGCGTGTAAAAGAAGTCTGGTATAAAAAGCGATCGGTAAATACCGAACCATCGATTTCTGCTTTGTCCTGAAATTCTACATAGCCCTGGGAATATACCAGTCCTTTTACAGTTACTTTTTTACCGATATGTATAAGAGGAGGGAGGGTGCTAGCTTGCTGCTCGTAGGTAAAAATACAGCCATTGAATACCACGTTGTTGTATAGAGAAATCTTCGCGCCCTTTTTTAGAATGGATGCGGGATCAAACCGCATAATAGCCAAAACTGAAGGATAGTCGAAACGGCATCGCTGTTGAACCCCGATAGTATCATGAGCGAATAACTGGCAAGCCCCATGAAAGCCGCTATTCACCGTAATGGATTGAGCGACAACGATCACATTGTTTAATTGTGTTGTGCTGTCCAGGGTTAAGGCTGTATCTGAAAACAGAATAATATTGCCGGAGAGTTTGATGTGTTTTAACGTGTTAACGCTTTTGCCAAGGTTGATGATTTTAGTAGGTAATAAAAAGGAGTTGATCAGGGAATCGGTGCTGGGTAAGCCTGGTTCATTTTTTCGGTTTTGCTGGATCAATTGCTGCAATTCCTGTAAACGGCCGACATTAAGCGGGGGTAATGTTTTCTCACTATTATGTTTCACGCCAATAATTAGCCTTTTATCACCCGTGTAGGCCTGGTTATTAACATAAGCCTGATCCACTCCGGCAGGGGAAAGATAGGCATCCCCAACGATGGACGTATTACCACTCAAAGATAAGGGACGGCTATTGTCATCCAGGTAAACCGCGGCCCATTTGCTGGAGTCAATCGTGTTAGCTATGGCGAAGGTCCTATAGATCGTATCCTGTTGAATCATTGCTTTAGCGACGCCAATGTCAATGGTTCCCCAAAAAATTCTTTGGGTAGAAACCGAGTCGGCATCCTGATTAAACAGGCTAAATGTTTTCGGAGCCGCATAACTGGTATCAGTCCCCCCTAATAAAATATTTACTGCGGAAGCCACATTGTTTTGCAGCTGTTCGTGCCGGAATGTTTTTTGGTATTGCAACCGGTAAAAATAGGCAGTCACAATTAATGATGAACAAAGAATACCGATCACCAAAGCAATAATAATAACCATATACAATGCAGAAGCCTTCAGCATGGCTGCGTTAAGATTTGGTATTCTGATTAGTGGCTTTATTCTTTTTTAAGAAATTCAATTTTTGCCATAATGAAACAGAGTCCCTGACCGACAAAATGCCATTTTTGTATTTGCCGGATTGTTTAATATACCC
>JABDDX010000066.1:2007-17563 GCA_013287375.1 Bacteroidota bacterium
TTTCATCACAGATGATAAACTTACCCGAGAGCAGCCCTTTCTTCCAAGTATATTGTTGTGCAAGGTTGCCGTCTTCGTTCCAGGTTTTCCATATTCCGTCTTTTAACCCCTCTTTAAAGTTGCCTTCCTCTTTAAGCGCTTTATTAGGATAAAATTCCTTATAACTACCATTTAATAACCGGCCGCTATAGCCGCCTTGGGTGGAATGAATACGGTTTGAACTGTACCAAAAGTAAAACCGGTCATTATACAGGTCGGGCTCCGAATTTACGGGAATGGTCTCCGCCTGTATATTTTGATCGTTATTAACAATATGTACCTTGTCAAGCCCGAAATCTGGTAGCTTTTGGGCATAAGTGAATAAAGGAAATAAACAGATCAGTAATAATATTTTTTTCATGAGATCATCCGTGCTGAATGGTTATAAATTTAGTTTTGCCGTTAAAGAGCACCTTAACGGAATCCTGCATATTTTTAATCAATTTGACCTTATCAACCACGTCGCCTTCTCTCATATCAGCGCTTTTGCCATTGATTTGAACCAGGGCGATCAATTGTTTAGATCCGGGGTTACGGATATATCCTGAGTATTTGATAAATCCCCAGTTTATGGCCGATGCCGCGGCCAATGTAATATTATGCATCGTCCGTTCATGAGAGACTGCTTTGACTGTGTCTCTGAATTGAATAAGGCCAAATGGGTCACGATAGTTCAGCGTTAGTCGGGTTGTGTCTTTAGGTACTGCGTAATCATTAAAAGGTTCCTTTTTTGTTAAAACAGGAGCGATGATTGCCGTGTCATCACCAGTATCAATAGTGCCGACAATTCTGTAAATAATCAGGCCCCAGACAATCAAAACCGCAAACCCTAAGAAATAGGTGAACTTCTTATTTTTCATGGTCACTATTGCAAAACAAAGCTTCTCAATACACTGGCCTGGCCTTCGTTACCGGCCGCATCTATTGCTGATACTTTCCAGTAGACGCGGTCGCCTGATGAACCGAAGTTGAAATTATAATCTGTCGTATTGATGATCATCGGAAATACGGAGCTGTAATTGGTGGTAGAGTCGCTTTGAAAAACGTATAGCTTGTATTTATTAGCGGTTGCCGTACTGCTCCATTGTAAATTAACTGGTAATGCTACGGTTTGATTGTTGGCAGGCAGTAAGACACTTACCTGGCCAGGCGGCGTATGATCATAAGTCATCGTATTAGTGGAGGACCACAGCGAATAGGCCGTATCATTTTCTCCCCGGACACGCCATTGGTAGACCTGGTCTTTCGGGAAATTAAAATTGAACTGCTGGCCCGAAAGGACGTTATTGTAGACTAAATGGGTTGTATCGGCAAAACTATTGGTGTCAATTTGCAATTGGTATTTTGTAGCGCCGTATAAGGTAGCCCATGTCAATACAATCGCATCAGAATTGGTTAGATAATTATTAGCCGGGGTTGACAATTGCACCGTCTGCTGTTTAATAGATGAAGCCCCGACAGTAAAGCTCCGTGCCCCAGCGTATGGTGTTTGGGAACTGCCGTTTTCCGCCATCACCCGCCACTGATAGTTCCCGGGGCTCAGGCTGAAGGAAAACTTATTCCCTGTAATAACAGTGTCCAACACCAGGCTGCCAGGTGAAGCAAATGTTGGCGTTACTACTTGTAAATGATAAGTGAGCGCATTGGCGACCTGGTCCCACCAAAAATTGATCGTATAACTCGGGCTGGTGTACTGGTCAGTAGGTGCTTCCAGTTTAACAGTATATTTTGATATCGACGGTTCAATAATATCGGTACAGGATGTTAACGCTTGAACGGTAAAAAGACTTAATAATAGATAAAGAAAGGTCTTAAATTTCATTGTGACTAATGTAAAGAATTAGTCTGTTTTTCAAAGTAACATCTCGATTATATTTTATTATTGATAAATTAATAAATCGAATAATTATTCGCCGGAAAACATTCTCGTCTCCCATCGGAAATTATCCAATTAAAGCCACTAAATATCTTGAGAGCACAATGATCTAGCCGGAGATGGGTAAACGGTCATTCCTGATTACATTCGGCATTTAGCATGCTAAAATTTTGTTGATTTATTCTTTTAGGCGAAGCGAACAACGGAATACTTAAAAAGAAACGATTAAGTATTGAAGTTGGGCGAAAGTCCATGCTCAAATCTCAAAAATCTGTCTTCAAGTCTTTTTTTTTACATAAAAACCAATGTCAGATTTCTTTGGATTTGATTTCTTATGGGAGTCGAGAATCCAACGTTTTATTCATTTACCCCACCGGGGGAAATGATCTTAAAATCTGTATTAATTCTCTCCTGTAATTATTGTAGAAGGTTCATCAAAGGAATTTTCTGAGCTTGTTCAAAGAAGATAATCTGAAGTAGCTCAAAACTCAACTTAAGAGTAAACAGATATATATGTAAAAATAGCCAAAGTTAAAATAAGTTGACCACGCCCGGCTTCAGACATCAATCATTTAGCTGAAGCGGTATCAGTGATCATCTGATGTTTAGCACTATCGACATTTGAGGCGACGTTAGCCTGTTCATCAGTAGAAATAGTATTGTTTTCTGGCTGAATCATCTGTTTTTTGTGTTTATGCCAATGCTTGTGTTTAATAGTGAATAGAAAGGTAATTGCCATATACCAAAAAGCTGATTACGATTTATCAGACATTAGGTCTGCCTGCTTAAAATTGTCATTTCCAGCTTACGTCAGACAAAGTGGTTTGCCAACTAACACACTAAATATTAATGCTTCACCAAGAAATGGACTTAGGACTTACAAATGTACATTTACGCAGTTTCGAAGGACTCAATCAACTGCGCACGATATATTTTTGGACCATGCCCGGAAGATAGCTAAAGCTTACAGAGCAAACTTTATACAAGCATATGCTAATCAGATTAAGTATTCTTATATAGGGAGCAGCAAGGTTCATGGTGCTTACAGAATTAAAGGTACTCCGTTTACAAGTGGGGTAATCAATAAAGATACAGCGTTAGGTTATCATCGTGACTTAGCAAACACGAAGGACGGAATGTCCTGCATGCTTATATTGAAGAAAGGTGTAGCCGATGGGGAATTAATCTTACCCGAACTAAGCATCGGGTTTGCATGCCAGGATGGATATATCCTATTGTTTGATAGGCAAAAATATATCCATGGCGTAACTCCTATTATTCCTGCACAATCAGGCAATGGTTACAGATACACGATAGTTTACAACAACAACAAAGGGATGTCATTATGCCTGACTCCTGAAGACGAAGAAAAGCATTACAGGAACCATTTGGAAAAACAGATGGAATCACACAATCTTAAAAGTCAACAACACAATGAAAGATAATAGAAGTGTTACGGAAAAGAAAGAACAATTTCTTGAAGCATTCCGATCTACATTGGCCATTAAAACACTTGCAGCAAGAAGAGTAAAAATTGGCCGAACTATGCTATATGAATATATAAATACAGATACGGAATTTGCTTTGAAGGTACAGGAGATCGAAGAAGCTGCTGTCGATTACGCAGAAACTAAACTACATGAATATGTGATTGCCGGTGACAGAGCGTCAATCATGTTTTTCTTGAAAGCAAAAGCCAAAGATAGGGGGCTTTTTGACCTGTAAATCAGCGTGTTAAAAAAATAAACCGTCTGGAAAGTTCGATTTTTCCAATCCTTCGCTGGAAATTAGCCAGCATTAAACAACATCAAAATGCGACTTACATACTCTATAAAACCAGTCTTGCGATCTGATAAAATTAAAGAAGACGGTCAAACTCCGATCTATTTATCGGTGAGGGTTGGCCCAACGGCCACCCGTATACCTACCGGCAAAAGCATACTTGCTAAGGACTGGAACAAGGCCGAAGCCTGCCCTAAAAACAACAGTAAATTAAACCAATTACTGGCAACTTACCTTAGAAAGAAAATGAGTGATTGGGAGACCTTCATGCAGTCTGAAGAGAACTTAGGAAAAACAGTTAGCCTGACCAAGGCGACAGCCTTCTTCAATGAAAACGCTAAGCTTACATTCTTTATGTTTTGGGAGCAACAGCAAAACTTATAGCAGAATAGTAAAAGAGAGAACACACTTAAATCTTATCGCTCGGTTTTGAACATGCTCAAAAGCTTTAACAGCAAACTCAACTTTGGCGACTTGACCTATGACATGGTGGAGAAATTCGATCTATATATGGCTAATGTAAAAAACAATGCTATCGGCGGTAGGTTTGTAAAACATAAATGCCTGAAGGCAATGTGTAATGAAGCCATTAAAAAAGGTTGTTAACAAAGAACCCATACATCCACTTCAAGATCAAAGCTTCCACCAGCAAATGGGAATTTCTGACTATAGCAGAGGTAAGAACTTTGATGAACTTAGAGCTACCTCAAGAGGACACTTATCAGCAACACACCCTTCAGCTCTTTCTATTTAGCTGCCTAACTGGACTAAGATACAGTGATGTGATGAACCTTAAGTGGGAGAACATCAATACTGATTCTTATATGCTCACGCTAACGCAATCGAAGACATCAAAGCACATCAGTATACCACTAACGGAGAACGCAGCAGCGATAATCGAACGATATGGTAAACATACCATTAAATCCCCAAAGTCAAAAGTATTCCCCCAGATCGCGAACCAAGTGTTAAACCGTAGCCTAAAGGATATAATGAAAAGAGCAAGTATCAGTAAATCAATAAATTATCACTGTAGCCGCCATTCGTTTGCAAGTAACTTGATAGAAGCTAACACTAATATCCTATACATCCGTGATTTGATGGGTCATGCCCGAATTACAGAAACACAGATTTACGCTAAAGCTCTTGAATCAGACTTGGTGAACTCCATGAATACCATGCAGAACATCTATGGCAAGATCACAGCCAATTCCATCTAAAATAAATCATCATCAAGAAAACCAATCCATTGATAGCATCTGAATGGAAAATCAGATGCTTTCAATGGAAAAACAAAGAAAACATGAGTACTCAACAATCGTCAAATCAAAAGTATCATCTCCAAACCCGCTTAACTCATGAGCTAAAGAGAAAGTGGGTACAAAAATTTAAAAGGATTATCGTCAACAAGGAGCTAACCGAGTTTATCAGCCAATGCATCGAAAAGCTGCCGACAAAGGATAAACTTGCAGCCTTATACTACTTTAAGAAGTTGGCAGTTCAGGTCTACCGCCAGCCAGATCCGGAACATTTTAAGGCTTTTGAAGATATTTACCTTGAAGAAATGTCCGCTATCGCAAATGAGCAGGAATTATATGAACCTGTTAAATGGATCGAGGCGGAAATAGAATACATCAGCAATACCGCCGAACGTTTGACAACTGAAGACGTGAACCAACGCCTGGATATTATGCAGGATGCTAAACTTAAAATGAGCAAAGATTGGCTGACAAAGGATGAAGTAATGAACCTGTTTAACATCAGCAAAAGCACACTCAATCGCAGAGTAGCAGAGGGGATGCCTGCACACAAAAGCGGGAAATCAGTCTACTTCTATCTCGAAGAAATAAACGAATGGATGAAAAGAGAAGCCGCTTAAAAAACTAAAGCCTGACCCGAAAGGAATCGGGCTTTTTCGTGGCTTTTAAATACCCGAGATCGACGATCTAAGCCCCGAATGGATAAGTGCCCAATTCGAAAATAAAACGCAACTCTCAATAAATTTATTGGCTTAAATCAGCTACTTACTAAACACGCTAAAGAAAGTGCAAAGCAACAGCACTGTCTTACCTGTAACCATTATGTGAAATATAATGAACGATATACCAATCTCGTTTGTGGAAGGTGCAAAGAACTCACTACCGACAAAGACGGTAAAGGCATCATCTTTTATAACATTACCAATGACGGCAAGGGATGCCAAGGCAAATATTCTCAATCAGAGAATCTATACCGCTCTCCATTTTGTTTCATCAAAGGGATCAAATGCAAGGCAGAAGCATCAGAACTCTTTGGTATCGTAATTATGCCAGTAACAAGAAAACGATCTGACGCTTGAGGTTAGTTTTGACGATAAAATACTTTTCCGAAATCAGTTAAAGAAAGAAAAGGGGAAAAGATAGTATTGCTGCGCCGCAGGCACTCCCTCTCCCTGTCTGTCTCTCCGGGTAAAGTAATCTGTTTCTTTCTGGGAATGATTGATCTGAACCTCTAATCTCATCTGATGTTGTTTAAATCCAAAGAAATCTGTTGAAGAAGCTCAACTGTTTTCTTGAAAGTGCTACAAGAACTCAAAGCCATTATTGCTTGCGATTGTAATTAGAGGCTGCACTTGCTCAAAGAATTTATCCCTGTTGAAGTAGTTTGGTGATAGATCAGGAAACAAAGTGAGATAGTCCCCCAGGAATTTGTTTTAACCTTTTTAAGTGTTCGGTTGTTCAGTTTTTAAGACAACATCAACCGGGAATTAACCGCCAAATATTTACCTATTGTTTTACCTGAAACATTTCGGACTGTAGCGCTTCTGTATTAATAATTATTCCTAATCAGAATCGAACTGAAAAGATTCTAAAGTTCGTTGCCTGATTAATAAAAATAACGCCGGTTCTTTGTGTGAAGCATTCTTTGTAACTGCACTTCGTGCTTTCTCTACAAAGATATTCTCCTCTGTTCGTAGACGGTTCGTGGAATTGGGAACATCAGAGCGGGAGAGAAGTATTCATTTGCATTATTACTGCAATACTATTAAGCAGTATGTATGGCGTTATAGCATACTTATCAATTGAATCTTATTGCATTACAACGGAAATATTACTTTTTGCCTTGTGGATTAAATATTATTCTCTACTTTAGGATATATAATTTTAACACAACCTTACCATATGCAAAATCTACTCCTTAACTATGGAATACTACCTCTGAAAAGATGCGTTTATCGTTGCCTTGATAAACCAGCGTTGATCTAAATATCTATAACTCATTCAACTGACTTTTTAGATAAAGTATGGTTATGGCTGTGCTGCGTTCAAAAATTATTGCCAAATCATAATAACATTCAATTATTCACATGAAAAAAATCTACTTCTTAATCTTATCATTTGTTTTAACAGCTAACTTTTCCTTTGCCCAATGGACAACCAACGGATCTAATATTTATAACAGCAATTCAGGGAATGTGGGTATTGGAACTACAAGTCCGCAATATTCGTTAGATGTAGTCGGCACAGGAAATTTCAGTTCAAATATCTTAACAACAACAAGTGGATCTTTGTTTGGGACGGTAACACCAAGCGCTAGCACAGGTCTGACCGAATATTATTATTACGGACTGATGCGTCAAGGTGTGGTGGGCCGCTTTAATGGTATGAAAATTTATAATGTTGCAAATAATGGCAATCTACCTGCTTCAAGGATTGGTTTTTATACAGATAACACAGGTCATACAGCAAGTACCGAATACATGACGATTAATGAGTTGGGTAATGTGGGTATTGGCACAACAAGCCCGACCGCCAAATTGCAAATGGTTACATCAAGTGATGTTACCCCGACGAACATAGGAACTACAAATTTTGATAGCCGTTATTTTGCTATTGGCACAACAGGAGCAAATGCCAGTGCCCTTGCATTCTCTAAAAACAGCACCTCTGGCGGAAGCGCCTACATTACTTCAGCTACTATTAACTTGTCATGGGACCCGATAGGATTTCAGGCAGGAAGTTATAACTGGTATCTGGGCGGATCATCCACTCCAAGCGTGGTATTAACTGCATCTGGTAACATGTTATTAGGAAAAGCCACTCAAACTAATACTGCATACATATTAGATGCAAACGGAAGTGTAAGGGCTAATGCGATAACCGTTAATACCACTGGGGCTGACTTCGTTTTTGCGCCATCTTATAAATTATTAACCATTCCAGAGTTAAACAATTTTATACAAAAGAATCATCACTTACCTGAAATCGCATCTGCAAAAGAGATGCAGGCAAATGGCTTAAATCTTGGAGACAACCAAATAAAGCTATTGCAAAAAGTAGAAGAACTGACTTTATATCTGATTGAAAAGGACAAGGAGATTAAACAGCAGCAGGAGCTTGCACAGCACCAACAAGAAATAATTCAATCCCAGGACGAAAAAATACAACAGATCACTAAACGACTGGAAGCGATAGAAAAGAACCTTGAAAACCGATAAAGTTTTATTCATTAGATATTTTCGTTTACCCAGCTGTTAATCGGTTATCCCAATATTAATGTCCTCCTACTATTTATTTTATGATTAAAAATTACTTTTTGTTTTTAATTGCACTTGTCTCGGTTCAGGTGACCGTAGCGCAGCGCATCCCGGTCAGCGTCAACAAGGTTACCGGAACAGCCGTAGTCGCTATTCCTATTGTCAATATCGCCAGTGGGGGTGTTTCCGTTCCGGTCAGCGTGGTTTATGAATCCAATGGTTCGAGGCTGGAAGATGGAGAAGGGACAGCCGGTTTAGGGTTTAACCTGAGCGCCGGGGGGCAGGTATCCCGTACAGTACGCGGATTGCCGGATGATGTTAAAGCGGGTATAACAGGCGCAACCAAAACGGGCTGGCTTTATAATACGAATCTTGCCGCGATCAGTAGCTTCAGCATTGCCAATAACAGTAACCCAATAAACTGCACCAATGCGCAAACAGACCTCAACTATATCAGCAGCAACTGGGGTGCATATAATATGGATACTGAACCGGACCTGTTCCAGGTAAATGCCCCAGGACTGTCCTGCCAGTTCGTTTTTGATAACAACCGCGTGATCCGGACCATTCCTTACCAGGACCTGAAAATAACTTATACTTATAATAGCACTACGGGAAATATCAACAGCTTCACCGTTACCAATAGTAATGGCATTACCTATACATTTTCAATACCAACCACAGCTACGAAACAGACCACTACACAATCAAATATAGGGGCCTTTTCCTGGCCTGAAGCTAATGTCTTATATGGTAAGACATTGTATTACGAATACAAGTACGGCATACAATTTTATGACTCCTGGTTGCTGACATCGATCACCGATGCCTCTGGGAATGCTGTAACGTTAGGCTATACCGATATGGGAGTGGCTTTTAGACGGACCCCGGTGGAGTATTACTTCGGCGGAGCTGCCCGGCAGCCTCTGTATGTGATCAATGAAACGAGCGACACCAAATGCGTAACAACAATTACCGGCGCTGAGGGTTCGGCTGCTTTGAGCTATGGCGTATATAATAATAATGTCAGCCAGGGCACCCTGATCAGCAAGATAACTTTCAAAGGAGTTAACTATCTGTTTAATTACGCTAATGTTATCTTTAACAAAAACCAGACATCCTTCCGTAACAATTGCCTGCGCAGCATGACTACCGACCAGTGCAATTCACCCTTTACTTACTTTTTTGATTATGACGGAGAGTCAGGAAGCCTTGGAACATCCCAGTATACTAACAGAGACTCCAGTTATCAGTATACAGACCCATGGGGCTATTATACCGGCATCAAATCAACGTCCAGTACAGCCGTCAATCCAACCAATGTAACGGCAGGAACGTTAAGCCATATCAAATATTATGACAGCGGCAGCACGACGTTACAGTATGAATCCAATGATTTTTATAACCCTACGGTAGGCAGCGTGGTATATGGCGGCGGGGTACGTATCAAAACCATCACGAATTATGATGGTATCAGTACGGCAAACAACATCGTCCGCAATTACAGTTACCTTAATGCATCCGGCAGTTCCAGTGGTATCCCGTTGTCATTACCACAGACTACTTTTTTAACGCCGGTAGCTTCATCGCCTACCATCGCGAATTCAACGGTAGCGGCAGATAATGACCTTTCAGAAAATGATCATACCGTGATGTATACCAATGTCACAGAAAGCCAGGTGGGGAAAGGAAGCACGCTATGTGAATACACCATCCCCGCAGGTGCATTTGACACCACAACACCATTAGGCGACTGGTCGCCCACAGCAGTATCTGCCGGTGTACAGGGTTGCAGCCCGGCAATAGGATTGCTCACCAATACTACGCTCACCTATCCATTCGCGCCCAATACCAATTATGATTTTGAAAGGGGACTGATAAACAGGGAAACAGTTTACGATGACAGCGGCAATAAAGTGGCCCAGTCAACCTATACTTACCAGCGCTCATATAGCCCTATCGTGGTCAATGCCTTCCGATTTGACGATGCTAACTATGCACGGGTTTATTCTAAATATTCGATTTACACCACGAGCAGTGAACTGACCACCGAAATAGATAAAATAGTATATGACCATAACCCCTTATCGACAACCATCGGGCAAGCGAGCAGCGTCAAATATACTTACGGGTCCGCCAATCATAAACAGGTTACGCAGGAACAGACCACCAACAGCGATGGCTCTGTAACCCGTAACTATATCACTTACAGTAAAGATTACAGCGGAGGAGCAGCGTCCACCTATTCAACAGCGCTGGTCAACCTAAACATAAATGTGCCCTTAGAAACCTATACCGCAGTTGAGCAGCCTGGCAGCAGCACTTTTAATGTTACCGGCGGCCAGTTAGTCAAATATGCATCCTACCCGGCTGTATCGCCTTTGCCAAACAACTGGCTTCCTTCAGCTATTTATAAATTTGTATCCGTTAGCGGCCTTAGCAATTTTGTGCCTACAGCAACCACGAATGCGGCAACGCCGGATTCACGTTATGTGCTGACCAGCAGCTTAACCGATTATGACCTATACGGTATGCTAAAAAGTTCGGTCGGCATAGACAGGCATCCGCAAACGCAGATCAGCGACCCGGTTACGCATTCACGGCTGGCAGCATTCAGTAATTCAGCCCCTGCCGGAATCGGTTATGGCATGAATGGCTTCCCGGAAAGCTTTACCTTGTCAACTGGTGGTATAACTGCGGTTGGACGTTTAGGTTTAAATACCGCCCTTACATTTTCCAGCAATTGTACTATTTCCAGGAGCGTTACCATGAGTCCGCTTGTAGGGAGCTATATTATCTCCGCCTGGATCAAATCGTCTGCTGCCGGTTCATTGAGCGTAACGGCGCTTTCCTCCACCGGCGCTTCGCAAACCGTTCCATTAAATTACAAAGGAGGCGCTGTTTGGACATACTGCCAGGCAGTGATCCCGGTCGGCAATTTTACTTCCCCTTCTTTTACAGTAAGCTTTACGGTAGGCAGCACCATAACTATTGACAATGAACTGTTGCTTTATCCCGGAACCTCTACGGTAGCTACCTCCGGCTACGATGCCAATAATTACAATATCGCCAACACCAATACCAATGGCCTGTCCAACTATAATACCAGGGATGCCCTGGGCCGGGTGACGTTAACCTATGACCAGGACAGGCAGATCACGGGCAGAAAAACCTATGTGTATGCGTCATCCTCCATCATCCCGGATCCGCTCTTTTATATTAATGTCCCGGTTGGAACCCTTAATATTTATCCAGGGACCTATTCCTTTCTTTTGTATAATTCATTTTCAGCCTGTTTGCTGCCGGGCGCAACCTTCAGCTGGAACTATGGGGACGGATCGCCCGCTACCAGCGTTAACAGCCATAACTTTGCCACAGCAGGCACCTATAATGTAACACTTACCGTAACCATACCTGGAGTGGGAAGTAACAGTTACACCGAGCCGATCGTTGTGGTCAATCAACCGCCGCCGCCATTAACTTTATCTGAAGTAAACGGCACTAACATGATCGATCATATACTGTTTTACCAGGGCGGTTTACTTATGGGGACGGTATATGGCACGGATATAAACACCACGATACCGCCGGGCACTTACTCGATAAGTGTGTATACAAATACTGCGTTTACAACCGGCAGTTTAACCCTTGAACCGGATAGTAATCCATGGGTCTGTCAAGCTTATAGCACCAGGCCTGTCTATATGTTTACAATAACCGCTAACCAATATCTTTCGTTCTATTTTAGCCCATCCGCTTGTGAATAACCTGCTGCAAACCCGCATCGTTACATCAAGGATGTACCGCGGAGGAATGATACTGGTACTGTTAGCATTCACCCAGCAAGTTGCAGGGCAAAGCCGGAGTTATATACAAACGGATGTGGTCACCGTTCCGCAAGTTACTACTTCGGCACAGGTTGACACCCTGAGCCAGGGCAGAAAACAAACCTCCATCACCTATCTGGACGGTCTGGGCCGCCCAATTCAGCAGATAGCCGTACAGGCCAGCCCGCTGCAAAAAGACATGGTTCAACCCATTGTATACAATAACCTGGGCCAGCAGGTAAAAAGCTATATGCCTTATGTTTCAGGGGCAACCGATGGGGCTTACCGGACAAGCGCCTTGAGCGAGCAAAGCGCGTTTTATCAGATCACGACTAATAAAATTGCCGTAGACACAGCGGCATATAGCCAGCAAATATTTGAAAACAGCCCACTGGTACGCTTATTAAAGCAGGGAATGGTGGGTACAGGGTATCATCCGCTTGCGGGGCAGCATTACAAAACCATGAGCTATCGGAGTAATACGACGACTGACAATGTACTGGTATGGAGCAATGCCGGAACTACTGCCCCCGGTTACTACGCCGCAAATGTATTGTCGGTTACCGATGCCGTAGACGAACAGAATATTGAGACCCTGGTTTTTACCGATATGAGCGGCCATACGGTGTTAAAAAGACAGGTAAATGGCAGCAGCCTGCTGGATACTTATTATATTTACAACCTAGCGGGTATGATTAGTTATGTGGTACCACCCAAGGCTGTAGATATGATGCAGACAGCAGGAAATTATAATTTAACACAAACAGGGGTAAATAAGCTACTGTTTAAGTATGTGTATGACGCGCTGGGCAGAACGGTGGAAAAGACCATACCGGCAGCAGCCCCAATATATGTTGTATATGACACGCTGAGCCGCCCGGTATTGATACAGAACGGTAACTTAAGGGACGCTAACCAATGGAACTATATTAAATACGATTTGCAGGGCAGGGCCATATCGCAGGGTATCTATACCGACGCTACTAATACTACCCGTGCGGCTATGCAAGCTTACGTAACCGGGCTAAATTACAGCGCCACCTGGGCCGAGCAGCGCAATGGTGTGGCGGCTACGGGATATTACACCAATTCGGTATTCCCAACGGTCAATATCACGCCTTTGGCTTATGCCTATTTTGATGATTATGACCTGAATGGGGATGGCACAGCCGATTATACCTATCAGCCCCAGTCACTGCCCTGCGATGCAACGCTTACCAGCGTCACCACCGGACTGGCTACGGTAATACGTACCTGTACCGTTGGCGCGGGACTAGCCAATATCTGGCTTACAAAGGTGACCTTTTATGACACCCGGCAACGCCCCATCCAAACCATAGGCAATAATCACCTGAACACTATCATAGCTGACGTAGCGACTACAGTACTTAACTTTGTAAATAAGCCAACGCTCACTAAAGTGATCAAGGTAACCTCGGCTACCACAACGGTACTAACCGCATTTAGCTACGATACCATGTACCGGTTGGCGGCGCTGGACCAAACCTATAACAGCAATCCGACCATTCGGCTGGCCAGTTATGAATATAACGAGATTGGCCAGTTGGTTAAAAGGAACCTGCATTCGGTAACCGGCGGGATACCGGCACCTGCTAACGTAACGCTTGGCACCGCCAATGCCATAAGCGGTACCGGCCAAAACCTAACGGTAGTGGCCGGGCAAAGCATCACGCTTAATCCTAACTTTTCGGTAACCAATGGCGCCACATTTAGCGGCACCATACAGGCAAACACGTACCTGCAATCGGTAGATTACCGCTACAACATCCGCGGGCAAATGACGAGCATCAATAACAGTACGCTAACGGCCGATGGCGGCATCACCAATGGCGACACCGATGATGTGTTCGGTATGGAAATAAGCTATGACCAGGCCGTATCCGGCTTGGGAAATACGCCGAGCTATAACGGGCAGCTTACCGCCGTGCGGTGGATGAGCGTTGACGAAAATGGCATCAAAAGCGTGAAACGAAGTTATAAGTATAACTACGACCAGCTGAACCGGCAGCTGAGTGCGCTTTACCAGGACAGCGTAGGCGGGGCATGGAACAACAGCGGGGCTTTTGATGAAAAAGGTATCAGTTATGATAAAGGCGGTAATATCCTGGGGCTAAAGCGTAATGCGCTTATCGGTAGCAGCATCAACCCGATAGATAGCCTGACCTATTTGTATGACAGCATTAACCCCAACCAGCTCAAAACCGTGACGGACGGCTCCGGGGGGAATTATGCCGCTTACGGATTTAAAAACCTGACCGGCAGCACCGGCAATTATGTTTATGATGATAACGGCAATTTGACGACCGACCCTTATAAAGGGTTGGGCCTGCAATATAATACGCTAAACAAGCCACAGCAGATCACCGTAAACACTGCTACCGGCAGGTATATTAATTATACCTATGATGCTTCGGGCACCCTGCTCCGCAAACAACAGTATGATGGTGGTACATTACAGGAAACTACCGATTATAGTGATGGTTTTGTATACGAAAATGGTACGTTGGCTTACTTTGGTACACCAGAAGGGCGGGTACGCAATGCTGGCGGTACGCTGATATCCGAATATACCATTAACGACCAGCAGGGCAATGCCAGGATAAGCTTTATCAATAACAGCGGGGTGGCGCAGGTAGTACAAGAGGACAGTTATTACGGCTTTGGCCTGGTGATGCCGGGCAGCGTGGTACCTACGCCAAGCACGCCGAATAGAAACCTTTATAACGGCGGCAGCGAATGGCAGAATGATTACAGCAACCTCCCGGATTACTATCAAACTTTTAACCGCAACTACGATGCGGCCTTAGGCAGGTTTATCAGTGTTGACCCGGAAGCTGAAAGCACGGAATCATTAACCACCTACAACTACTCGGACAATAACCCGATTATGTTTAATGACCCGATGGGGAACTTCGCTGCGCCAAAGCAACCGGTATATATTTCTTACAATAACTGGGATGGCGGTATGATCGGCAACATCCGCAACGGTGGCAGTGGTGGCAGCAATTCGGGAAATGCATATGAAGCTGCGGCTTATGCAAACTGGAGTTCACAAGTTGTTACCCAAAATGGTCTGTTAGATGCCGTGCGAAACGGTGACCCGAATGCTCTAGCGCTATATGCGATGGAAACTGGAAATTTCACCCTTATGCCGATTTGGGGGTCAGTTGGCCAAACAGTTGCCAACCCGAATTATGTGGCGGGTAGTTCTTTTGTTGATCAACAATGGCAAGACGAAATAGATATTAAGTCAACGATAATTGGTTTTGCTTCGGATAATAGTGCTAGTCAGAGGGAGCAGGCTACAAGCTATGCAGAAAATGGGTTAAATTTTGCGGACAAAGTTGTAGGTATAAGTGAAAGTGCGCCGGTACTTACAAATAATCCCACAGCGCTAACAGCAGCAGGTCTGATAGAAGGAATATCAGAAAAATCAGGCGGAAAATATATTCCATTAGCTGGAGCATTTGTAAATTATTACAAAGTCAATACAGG
>JABDDX010000067.1 GCA_013287375.1 Bacteroidota bacterium
TTTTGGGCTTTTAACAGTGGCATAATCGTAAAGAAAGTGCTGTTGCGTTTGCGGGCCATGTATTCGGTGCAGATCAATGGCCTGCCAAAAGTTTTAAGCTTGTCGATCACCAATTGGTGATGTTCCGCATCTTCATAATTATGATAACTGATCACATCGTCATTAGCCAATATAAACGCATTGATCCCGACCATTTGATTATCGTTATTCCAGTAGCCTGCGGTTAAAGGCTGGTTAGGATTAACTGTTCTCGCCCAGGCAAATACCTTTTTTAATAAATCTAAACTTTGCTCAAAATGACCGTTATTACCCGGTTCGTTATATAAGTCCCAAAGCAATATTCTTTTATCATGTTTAAATCTGGTCAGTATGTCTTTTACATAGGCTTCCAGCGTATCAGGCAGTTTAGGATTTTCCCAATAAGCTTTGCCAGGGTCTTGGAGCCAGCCGCTATTGTGGATACCAAGCTTAGGCAAAGGTTGTTTCCCGGTTTGGTAAGTATCGTTCCAGCAATCATCAAAAAACACGAATATGGTTTTGATATGATGGCGGTTAGCAATAATCAAATATCGGTTTATACGACCTTTAAAACCTTTTGGGTCTTGCGCCCAAGCTGCATGATGCAGGAAAACACGCATACAATTCATCCCTATGCTTTCTGCAAAGCCCAATTCCCGGTCAATCAAGGGCGGATCAAAAGAACCCACCTGCCACATCTCCAGTTGGTTGACGGCATCCGATGGAATAAAATTAGCGCCAACCAGCCAGCCCCGCTTTTTATACCAAGCTTGTGCTTGCTGCACCGGCCAGCGGGTCGCTTGTGCTTTAACATCGGTATGGCAAAAACCCACTAATAAAATCAATACTGCTTTGTTGAACCTCATTTTCTATGTTTATTTTTTGGCTTTTAGGCGGCCAGCCTGCTAATTCGCTCTATATCTTCATGCTCTATCAACTTACTGTCGGCTATCAGCCCGGTTTGGCTAAAGCCTAACAGGAAAGGGCCTTCCAAAGCGTTATACAATTGCCTGATCATGGCCTCGCTACCGGATTTGCCGATCAGCACCGTATCAGGATAAAGATTAATGATTTGTGCACCGTATTTACTAATGGCTTCCGCCTGCGGGCTGGCCAGTATTTCCTTATTCAATTTAAAATAGGCTGACCGCTGAGAAATTGCCATGTCATATCTGACCGCTTCTACCGCAAATACTTCAATAACATTTTCCAGCTTCCGCAGCAACGGCTGTAAAGCCTTTTCAGAAACTTCCAACTCCATCGTAATCAGTACAATTTCGTGTATATCTGTCGGTGCAGCGGTTAAGCTGATGCAGGGGATCAATTTCTTATTGACCACCCCGGTGACCAGATGCAGCAGGCCTGGCCTGTCTTCTGCTTTGATCGTCAATACATATTTATTTTCCATATAATAATTTAATTGATTTCTAATTGATCTTTTCCAGGCAATGAAGGGAATGGTGTATGTGGCCCCTGCTGGTACCAAAATACCGTTGAAGCGATATCGTCCTGCAAAGGCAGATAACGGTCCATATCGCTGTGCCAGCCCAGGTCTTGTATCGTCACCTTTAAGTTTTTCTCAAAGCGGATGGGATCAGTAATATGAAAACGATACATCCCGAAACGCTGTTGGGAGCCGTAATGTCCGTCACCTTTAATGACCTGTACCAACCCGGCATAAGGCGTAGTATAGGTGGTGAAGTGGGAACCGCTTGCGTCCCTGGTATCAAAATCATAAGAACCGCAGAAGTAATCTTCGGTGCCGGTGCCGCAAATGGTCGGGAAGCCCTTATCACCATCCATGTAAAACTTGATCTCTCCTTCGCCCCACCAACTATTGTTATGCGCACCCAGCGCGATGTAAGTGCCGACATACTGGCCCTTACCAACAATAGAATCCACCAATACATATTCCTTTTTAAAGGGCTGCGGGTTGACCCGCCTAAACTGGGCATGAAAGTAGGCAGCATCCTCCGGTACTTTGTTCAATTGATAGTCGATCTGGTAATACAATACCATGTCCTTTTTGTCGCTGTTCTCCAATGTAATTTTACAATGATGGTGGAACGGCATGGGCCAATAGCAGTTAAAGGCGCTGCCGGGGTTTACGCAAACTGGCAATGAAACCAGGGGCGCATATTCCCCCCAGCCCATACAAAAGAAGTCACCCACCGGCACTGCCACCGAGGGCGTGGTTTCATTGTCCCAATACATCCGCAAGATCTCGTAGCGCCAGGTGCCGGTCGGCGTCATCCAGATATGGTTGATCGTTCCCGGGCCGTCAATATCGGCAATAGTAAAAGTGCTGCCTGCTTTAATGTTGATCGAAGGGCTGATCTTCCAGCCCTGGCCAAGTTCACGGCCAGGGTATGCACCCGTGCCGGTCAATGCCCTTGCGCCGCCGCCTTTGGCACCGGTAAAGTTTTCCGGGCTGATGGAGCGGGTTTGGGCATTCGAGACACGGGATAAATCGGCTAAACTGCCTTGCCCAAACGCGCCAACAGCAGAAAATACAGCAGTGATGATTAGTAATATTTTATACAAGTTCTTCATGGTTTGTCTTTAACGGGTACTGTAAAATTCAGCGAAACCAGGGTGAGACATTTTTCACGCGTACTGGTTTGGTAGATGATCGTAACTAAATATTTTCCACGTTTCATAATTGTTGATTGTTTTTCTATTACTATGTCGCCTTCCTGGTACGATGAGATACTTATTAATTGCATTAATTTCCCCCTTTAAGCCTGTCGATTCTTTCCATTAACCTTTTCAGCGTACCCTGGTAAACAACGTTGATACTATCGGATTTAACCGTTTTTTTGCTCCAATAGAGCGCTGATTTAAGGTCAACAGTGTCCGTGCTATATTTTAGGATATCACAGGCGTTTTTATTCAAAAGGCCCATGTCGGAATGGTCATCGTATATATTGGTATAATAGATCAGTGCTTTGCAATAAGCTTCCCCATCTTTTCCGTAATAAAAAATCACCTTCGCTTTTGCGACGGCCCTTGGCCCCGAAAGCGGATCATATTTTTGTGACAGGTTTGCTTTTAGCGCGTTCCAGTCCGGTGCATTGCCGGGTTTAAGCTTTTTCAAAACAGGCATGATATCCGTAAGGATTAATACCTTATCGATGACATTTTGCGCATAGGTTATTTTATGCATGACCTGATTGACCAGCCCCGTCCGTTGATAAAATATATTGAAATACTGGTCATGAGAGTTGTCGGTGAATTCAGTGATAAAGCGTATGTTTTCAGGGGTATATAATTCGTTATCCTTTAGCTTAACAAGATAACCAGCCATATAATCATTGGCCACTTGTTTGGCCAGTGAGCTGTCTTTTCTATTCAGTGTTTCCTCTGCAAGTTCAGGCATCACGGTGTAATTTCTGAAACCCTGTTTGTATTCTCTTAACCAGCGGTCATAGGCTCCGTTAGTGGCATTAGTATGATTCTGAGCCTCCAGATAAAAAGGGACAAAACAACATATCAAACAGAATATTTTAATTATCCGGGTCATTTTATTAAAAATTAAGGTGATAGAAATACAGGTAATGGTCATATAGCGCTATCAGGGTTTGACCGTAAACCCTAAAATCCCGCATTCTTTCATGATCGAAATTATCCACATAGAAACTGAAATGATACTTGCCGTCCTTTTCTGAATAAACATCTATGATGGCCGACTGCTCTATGACCGATGATAGTTCGTTTCCTGCTTTTATACCGGATTGAATGAAAAGCCATTTCCCGTTCGCGTCGGCATGTTTATTTACCATGACCGGCGGCGCGGCCAGTGTTCGCTGATGGGCAGATTTTATAGTAATAGCATTAATCTGCTGATGGGCAACGGTGTCAATTGTTTTACCATTGTACTTCAAGCGAAGACTGGAATCTAAAGAAATGAATGCATTACGATAATAGTAAATGTAAAAGATGCTTGCTTTATCAGGGCTGCTTACCATCATGCCATCGGTACTGAAAATACCATTACCTTGCTGTTTTAAAGGATAAGTACCATTTACAGCCTGACGATCAAGTTTAACCAATATATTCTTTTGCCCGTTTTTGGCGACCCTTAATACATACTGATCACTGCCGAGGGCGAGCGCTGCGGTAAAGTACTGCGGCTTAAGTACATGGGTTAACCTTACGGTAGCCAAATCGCCTGACAAGATAATGGGCTTTAAGCCATCCAATAAAGAAATACCCTTCTGGCTTGTTCGTACAAATACTCCAAGGTGCAGCTTTACGGTATCAACCCCGGTTATTTTTAAGGTTAGTGTATCTTTCGTGCGTACTTCGATTTTTAAAAGCATAGCTGGCCTATACCAGTTGCCCAGATATACTGTATTGGTATCCCCGCCGGCAAAATACAAGGATTTGCCGTTCGTTTTGATGAAGCCATATCCCCTGATCTCGTGCGAAGGCAGTTTCCGGATAAAACCATTTCCATAGTTAAATTCAAAAAATGAAAGGACATATAGTGCCGCAACGATAAAAACACCGCCGAAAAGGCAAAAAACTAAAGTGGTCAGTCTTTTTTTAAGCATGATAAAAATTTAACTAACAGCATACCATACAGGTATGCTGTTAGGTGCGATTAATTAATGCCCTATTGAATATAAAGGATAAGTACAATTGTTGCCGCCCTCGCCAGGACCCTGGTATTCATAAGCCGGTTGGTAAGACTCTGATGCCGGATCCCAAGTTGTGCACTGCGGCCCTGTGTTGAGCGCAGTACAGCTATCATCGGTAATGCCATCATCACACGCAAACTGGTTATAGACATCTACGTAAGTGGCCGGGATGTATTCCTGGGCTTTAAATGCAAAGCAACAGGCAATCGCAATAACGAAAGCACTGCTAAAAATCACTTTTCTTAATTTCATAAATTAATATTTAACATGATTTGCGCCTACTCTAAACAAGGTTTTCGGCTTCCCCTTCTATTGCAATAGATCTTTTTTCGATTGGGTAGCTCAGCACACCGGCAACTCCTAAAAGCGTAAAAAGGATATTAAACACCAGGTGCTGGCGCCAGGACATATTTTCCAGTATTCCACCGCAGGAACATGGAATATACTCACTGAAATTTAAAATCACCACGATATAGGCGGTAAAAACCACCATCATACTAAAGGCAGCGTACAACGCTTTTATTTGTGAACTTTTGAAACATAAGGCGATTGCGATCCCTATTTCCAGGGCAGGTACAATCCAACTCATCCAAGTTGCAAAAGGAGCCAGCAGGGGCGATTTACCTAATTGTATCCGGAATTTCTGGTAGTCGAGCAGTTTACTGGAGGCCGCATAAAAGAACAAGAGGATAAATAACCCGCTGATAATATCCGGTGTTAACGCTGTATGCTTTTTCATTATCACTTTATTGCTTATTATAAAAAGCCTTGATACTATACTTCAGCCCATTAGCCTGTTCCACGCTGCGATTTATCACCAGGGTTTTGCCACCATCTGCCAAAAACCATGTTTCCTCATAACTTTGACCCGGCGAGCCGTCGGCTTTGACCGATTGCAGCGTGATCGTAAAACCGGGCTGATCTGCATTCCAAAGTATCAGGCACTTACTCTTGTCGCCCGCGTCCGTGGTGTATTCCGTAGTTGTACCCGGAACAAGGTCAAGTGTACGGCTGGTTTCCTTCCCATCCTGGCTGGTTATCGTCCGGGTAATGGTGGCCTTTTCGCCGCTTTGTACGACCTGGAACTTAACGGGTAATACCCAATGCGGCGCGCTGCCAAAATCGATCTTTGTGGTATCAATGTTCCAGGTTCCTGAAAAGTTAGCCTTTTGTGCGAAAGCCGCACCTGTGCATAACAGGCTAAAAAAAATCATTAAAATCGTTCTGCTACTTGCTCTCATTTTTCTTTGTTTTAATTGTTTGGTTGTATAATTCCTTCCGGCAATTTGCCGTCGGGCGTATTAAATTCAATATTTAATAATTTGGCGATCAGCGGTGCGATATCCACTTCGCGTAAGGATTGGATATGCCCGCCCACCTTGATACTTGGGCCATAAGTAATAAATCCGGTCCACATCTCCGGGTTAGCCGGGTCAAAACCGTGGTGCCCTCCATGTGCCGGGATAAATACGCCTTCCAGTTTATTGTTCTGGATCAGGGTTCCCGGCCCGTGGTCTTGAGCCTGTGCCGAACCTGTCGAGCCGCTGAACACCAGCCCCGAACCATTGACACCCGAAAGCGCCAGCAGGGCCGAACTATCCGCGCCCATTTGATCCAGTTCCTTTCTATCAATAATCCTGAACAGTTTCCGCTTATCTTTTGGCAGTGTATTTAAGCTGTCGGTCACCTGTTTGGCCAGAGAAGCAAACGAATAAGGCGGATGGTTGCTGATCTCTATGTGGTCAAGCCCTTTTGCATCGATCTTTGCCCAGTTCTTATACTTCGGCCAGCGGTTGGTAATCAACCCAATGACCTGTGCCTCCTGGAAACCAGCCGGTTTATACCCCTGAAAATCCTTTAATGCGGGATCGGGCTTTCCTATCTTCCTGACGATCTGTTCCGCCCAGCTTTTTGCAGTGCGCATACCTTCTTCGATTTCTGGCAGGTCGGAGCCGGAGGACTTCAGGTACAGAAAGGCGCTTCCGCCAGCGGCGACAAATCTTACCGGCAAACCTCTGATCAGCATATTGGGCCGCATGACCTGATGGATCGTCGCAAAACCATGATCACCCACAATAATAATAGCGGTGCTGTCCTTTAGCCCATTATATTGGATAGCTTCCAGTATATCACCAATAGCGCGGTCATCGGCGGCAAGCGCCATGCGCACACTGTCGGCATCCCTGCCCTGTTCATGGGATATTTCATCCACGCAGGCAAAATGCAGGGCCAGGAAATTGGGTTTGTATTTCTTCAGGATATAAGCTGCCGCCCTGCCCAGGTTCTCATCGAGGCTAAAACGGCTGTCCTGCATATTGCTGCTGTTCAGTTTGCCGGTAGCATACTGTTCGATTTCTTCAATTAAGCCCGGCGTGGCATATCGCCTGGCTTCCGTTACCCGGTCGTCAGGGTGTCCATTATCCCATATCTCCGGCATGTTCCAGGTGATGGCGCTTTTATCCTTTGGTACACTGACAGGCCACTCTATTCCAGCAGTGGTTAATCCATGCTGCTTCAGCACTTGCCATAAGGTCGGTACCCTTATCGCACTGGTAAACCAGTTCCAGTTGCCGCTCCAGTCGCTTTTGGGCTGGTTGAAATTGATACCGCTACGGGCGGGCTGTGCGCCGGTGACCATGGCCGTATGGCTCGGATAGGTGTAGCTGGGAAAGGTACTGATCAAATGATCCGCATAAGTGCCCATTTTCATCAGCTTGCGCAGATTGGGCGCGGGCCAAGTCGTGTCGATATACATGTCCGGGTGAAAGCCGTCTATGGAGATCAATATGACATGCTTGACCTGGGCTTTGGCCGCAAAACCTATACAACAGCCAACAGCTATCGCAACAGAATACATTAAATTCTTTAATTTCATGGATTAAAATCTTGGTTTTCTTCGGTTGTTATCTTATTGTGTCGCCGTCGGCCAGGTTGGCAGTCCCGCCTGCATCTTTTGGTAATCTTCCTGTATATCCTTTGCTTTTGGCGCAAGCGCAGCGGCCTTTTTTTGCCAGACCAGCGCTTCCTGCACGTTGCCCGCCTTATACAATAAATTGGCATAGGTGTCGAGATAGGCATACAGTACCGGGCTGTTCGCATTTAACCCGGCTAAATTTTTCATCCACCCCGCAACCGTGTCCAGTTGCATTTTATCGCTGCCGTGCTGAAAAATATCCCAACAAATGCCGTTCATAGTGGTAGCCAGGGTTGCCATCGTATCGTACCGGAACCTTTGTACCTGCGCAATTCGGGCGCTTATATAGTCGGGCCAGTATTTGTCTTCCTTCTTTTCGCTCGCGAGATAAATAAACCAGTTGACCTTGCTTTCGATCATTGCCCTGTCCGCATAAGCCCTATCATACTTCCCGGAAATAACCGCCTTTAAGGAATCAAAATCCGGCTTCACTTCTGTTTTTTTGGCTTGATTTAGTATGGATGTGACTTCCGTATCTTTAATTACTTTATCAACTATGGATTGGGAGAAATCACTGTTCTTCATTACCGCGTCGACCTTGTCCGCATGATGATAAAAAACGTCGAACCCTTTATCAGTCGGTCTTTGTGTGAACCAACCGGTAAAGGTCAAGTTCAGTTCGGTATAAAGTTCCTGATCGGTCAAGTGACTGATATAGTTTTGGGCAATCTCCTGTACCTGCGGCTCATCGGCGAAATGGCCGGTAAACAGCAGATTGTCTTTTTCGCTGAGTTCCTTTGTGCTGAGTTTGCTGATGTAGGCGATGGCTAATGCTTTGGCATCGGGTTGCTT
The DNA here is from genome assembly GCA_013287375.1 of Bacteroidota bacterium. Classification (GTDB taxonomy): domain Bacteria; phylum Bacteroidota; class Bacteroidia; order Sphingobacteriales; family Sphingobacteriaceae; genus Mucilaginibacter. The sequence continues at coordinate 8,428 of JABDDX010000067.1, forward strand.
ACTCAAATCCCTTAGAAAATCAAGGTTACCTTTGACAGAGAATTGATCTTTTGGGAGTTGCTCCAGGTAGTTTAAGGCGATAGCCAAAACAGCCGTGGCATCCTGGAATTGCAGCATGAATAGCCGATTGTCTTTAGCCGCCAGTTGTTGTTTGGGTATCCTGCCGAGATAATCCGCCGAGATCTTACCAGCTAATGCTTTATCAGAAGTGCGGAAAGACCTGGCCAGCCCTTTTTCTTCCGCCGTATCCAGCTTGCCCGGCTGGAAGTCCCGCAAAATGGCATAATACTGCTTATCCGGGTTTCGCGCGTCTTTTGCCAGTTGGATAAAGGCCGCGGCATCCTGGCTGCCGGTAACCTTATGTACTGGTTTGCCATCCGGATCAAAAAACAAAAAGGTGGGATAGGCATTGACATGGTAATTCGTTTCGATTATACCGGCTGTGCCATACCATTTCTTGATGCTGTCGTTATCTGCATTTGTTTTATCCATTTGCAGCCGAACGGCAATAAATTCCTTGTTGTAAACTTCACCCACATCACCTTTGTTATACACATTGGCGTCCATCCATTTACAGGGGACGCACCAGGTGGCGTAGCAATCGACAAATATGTATTTATGTTCCGCTTTGGCTTTGGCCAGCAACTGCTGCCAACTTAATCCTTGCTCAAAGCGGATGCCTTGTTCCTGCGCCCGGCCTTGCAGCGCGAATACCATTAGGGTTATTACAGCTATTATTGTCTTTCTCATCAGCTATTGTTTGTTTTATCAATTTATTCGCTCACCAGTGTTACACCAGCAGCCGGTGTACCATTGACCAAGCCCCTCAATACAATAGTTACATTATGAAAATAAGGCGTAGTTAAGGCATAGCTGGTGATCAGGTTACCGGTTGTTGCGTCCCTCACCTGGAATGCATAGGAAGTGTTTGTTTTCTTAGCCGGGTACTGCTTAAAATCGGTATAGGCTTTATAAGCCAGGCTGCTCACTTCAGAACCGTTCGCGCTGCCCGTTAAATTCACGCTGATGGGGTCGCTTCCGGGTGAAAGGTTGATGAACCTCACCCCGCAAAGGCTGTCGGTATAGTTCTGGTAAGTTTCCTTAATCAACGTGGCATCAATCGCCGAAGGTGAAGCGCCGGAAAGGAACAGCGAATAATAACTGCCGTTCGCAGTGGGCAGCGTTTGATTGTAATAGGACGTATTGGGCGTAGTAGCCGGGAACAGGTTTACCTTGCTTTGCCCGGCAACCAGGCTGAACTGGGTATAACTGTTATTGGCTACCGTTTGCCCGTTAACCACATTAAGCGTTAAAGCAGAGCCGCCGACTACCGCGTTGGTCACGTTTAGTGAAGCGAGCGGGGTTGGCGAAGTTAGGGATAAGGATGTTTTCGTGCAGGCGGTAAATCCTAATACCGTCAAGACTAATAAATAAGTTAGTTTTTTCATCGTTTTAATTTTTCGAGTGTAATGTTTTTCTTTCTTAATTTAGGGCTTTGCGCCGCTGGTGTCGTAACTTAATCCGTCATCGATGCCCTTTAGTTTTGCGGGTACGCCACGCGTCATCCAGAACGGTGGCGGCGCTCCTTTCAGATAATAGTCAAAGAATTGCTTCATCCGGATGGTGTAATCTTTATAGTCGACAGGGTTAACCAGAGAATGATTGGCATGTTCGTATTGCAAAAGCCAAACCTTTTTGCCTGCCCTACGCATGGCATAATACATTTCCAATCCCTGGGCGTATGGTACCGCGACATCTTCATCTCCCTGCATGATCAGTAGAGGCGTGGTGATGCTGCCAACAGAAAATATGGGGGTATTCTCTATATACAGGTCCGGCCTCGTCCAGGGCGTTACCCCGATACCAAATGGCGCACCGTTTGCCGATTCTTCATCCCACTCCTGGTTAACGTCTGCGCGGCTCTGATCATACATGCTCACTGCATCTGAAGGGCCTGCCGCTGTACAGGCTACCGCAAATAGGTTGGAATGGGTAACCAGGTAATTGGTTTCAAAGCCGCCAAAACTGTGACCCTGCAAGCCCATTTTGGTGGAATCTACATAAGGCAGCTTTGACAGGTATTTGGCTGCAGAAACAACCGAATTTACGGCGGATTGCCCGTTATGTCCTTTGGTAAAGTAAATGTCTGGGACAAATACCAGGTAACCATTGCTCACATAATAAGGAATGTTGATTTGGTTTCCGCTCCAGTCTGGTTCAATAAACCCGTTGAGTTTATCGCTGCGCTTTGCATAATAATGAAAGATAACCGGGTATTTCTTTTTGGGGTCGAAATTTTCCGGTTTATATAAAATTCCCTGTGACATCCTGCCGTCCGTCATTTTCCAGGTAACGAGCTCATCCGTCAGCCAGTTATAGTTCTGTTCCGGGTGGACATCGCTGACCGGCTTATAAGTTTTAAAATCTTTGGTGAAATACCAGTTTGGAAACGAAGATGCGGTTACGCGCGATACCAGGTACCCGTTTGCATGATTCGCTTTAACAGGAAAGCCTCCTTGCGGAACATCACTTCCAAAACTTGTTCTTGCGCCTGTATAGTAATAAGGGTCCATATTGAGCTTTTCGGGCGTCTTATTTTCGCTGGTCCTAACTTTCCAGAAACCATTGTACTTTGTTTTAAAGTCAAATCCTGTTAAAAGCAGTTCGTCATGTGGAGATAAAAGGAGATTTGTATTATTTAAAGTTGGGTTAAAATTAACTATCGTAAAAACGATGTTTTCCTGTTTCCCTAAACCTCGTGTAATATTTACCGGGGGTTCCTTTCCCCCGAGGTCTATTTTCCATATATCCCGTTTCCCATAAACATATACGGAATGGTCCAGGCCGCCCCATCCCGCATAATCAAAAATATAATGCCGGTGATCATCGACTTCTGTATACAATTGCTCAGGAACATTCCCTGTAATATTCCGGGTAAGACCAGTAGCTATTTTATAACTAAAGTAATTCAGGCTGTCCCGGTTGAACCATACGATATATTGTTCATCAGGAGATATCAGATAAGAATAAAAATCAAAATACTCCTTTTTTCTGATTATTTCTTTTCGCTCGCCGTCAACTGTTGAAACCAAATAGAGCGAGGGGCGATATTCCTCGTTAAAGTAGGCTATATAAGGGGCCCTTGTTACAACCAAAATATAATTTTCAAATGTTTTCGGAACAGAAAGGTCTTCACCCTGGTTGTTCAGGCGGATAATTCTTTTAGTACCCATATTCACCACCGCCCAAAATTTTGTTGTTAACCTATTTTCAAAATCCGGTGACAACTGTTCGGATTGTACAGTTACGTCTTTATAGCCCCATATATTGACATTGGTATCTTTTTTCTTTTGGATAACCTGTGGTGCTGTTTTTAGGTCTATTTGGAATAGTAATTTGTCGCCCTGTTTGCTGAATATCAGTTGGCCATTTGTGATCAGAAATTCATTGTTTAAACCGGCAGAAGTATTGTCTACTAATAATTCCACCGCGTTCATTCCCTTTGTATAGCAATAAATAGCATTACTGGTACCATTATCCTTTTTTTCAGTCCCTACAAATGCCATTTTGCTGCATTGATCGTCAAAAATAACCTGCCCAGCCGCTTGGCCCTTCCAGATTTCTGTAGACTTATTGGTAGCTAAGTCTATCCATACCAATGCCGTCGGAAAATTGTTGTTTTTTTCAATAGCTGACTGCATGACCAGTACTTTGCCATCTTTGCTGAAATTATAACCGTTTACATCCGGATAAATGGCCGTTTTACCCGTCAAGGAATTTTTCAGAGTTAACTGCTTTGATACTTTGGAAAGCCAGGCCATCCAGTTCCCGTTTTCCGCTATTTTATAGGATGCAATGCCCGGAACATAGTTTACCGAAGCGTTTTTCAAGCTGAATGTGCCTAAACTGTCGTTGTCATTGATAAAATAAGCATACCTGGCGTCATTGGAAAAATCATAAGTGTGGGGATGAACATGAGGTATTTCCGTTTTCCAATCGCTTAAATTAGCAACGATATGCAAGGTCGCGCCATTTTTATCGCTCACCGTATACAGTGAATATTTCCCGTCATCGCTGATCTTAGGCTGTAAATGCTCCGGCCAATTTCTAAATGTATTAGTGTCGATCACTGGTTTATCCGCGTGGCTACCGGGCGTTTGCCCGGATGCTTGCATCCCTTTAAAAAATAAAAGCAAGAGTGTTATAATATAATGAATATTTCTTTTCATTAGTAAATAAATTATAGTGAATAATAGCAGGTAAAAGCCTTTGCTTTTACCTGCTGAATAAACCGCGTTTAATAAGCATTAGCCGAATTTCAGTAACCGGTATTTTGCGTTAAATGCGGATCAAGGGTGATTTCATTGATTGGTATGGGATAAAGCATTTGATGACCGTCGGGATTCCACGTGCCGCCTTTAAACTGGCATACATTACCCGGGCTGCCCATCACATTACTGACATTAACGCCAGTTGGATTGTTGAGTGCCGCCCGGTTCAGGTCAAACCACCTTGCGCCCCACTCGGTAAATAGTTCAACTTGCCTTTCGTGCAAGATGGCAGTAAGCACCTCGGACTGGGTGGATGAAGTGGTAAGTGTAGTGGGCGGCAAGCCTGCACGCGCACGGATCGTATTCAGGTCGGCTATAGCACCGGCTATCCCGCCCCCTGCACCATGTGCCTGTGCTTCCGCGCGGATGAGGTATTGTTCAGCAAGGCGCATAACCATCGTATATTCCGTGATCGTCGTACCACCCGTCTGCACTTTATATTTATAGGGGAAATTATAGGTTTTTCCGCCAGACGTTATTGAACCGATCCAGTTGGTTTTACGTTGATCTCCCGGTTCAAAGGCATTTAATAATTGTGTACTGATGGTAACATTGCTGCTGCCAGGAGCAGCCAGTAGAATAAATGCATTCCCAATGTAAGTGTTAACAGTAGCAGGTAAGGGGGTGGCTAATTGCCAGATGGCCTCGCTGCTGTTCTTTAAAAAAACGCTGTTAGCAGGGCCGCTCAAATTTGGACAAAGACTGTATGAACCATTAGTAATCACGGTATTTGCGTCGTTGTATGCATATCCGTAATCCGTCGCGTTTTGATTGGAATAATCCCCTAAATAGAGATAAGCCCTTGCCAGCAAGGCTGTTGCTGCGGCCTTATTCGGCTGGGTTCTTTCAGTCGTGGTCGTGGTATCGCTTACATCTACATAATTTTTGTTTAACATGCCCTGGGCAGTTGTCAAATCGGAAACCACCTGCTGTAATACCTGGACACGCGGGGTGCGGGGAAGCACATCAATGACCGCGTAATTTGTAGTGGTCACCAGCGGTACGTCGCCATAACAATTGGTTAAATAAAAATGCCAGAAAGCACGGATAAAATAGGCTTCACCGGTTAGCTGTTGTTTAACAGCGGGGCTTACACCGGTATTGCTTTGCAAACCGGCAATAATCGCGTTAGCCTGGTAAATATAATTGTAGGCATTATTGTTCCAGGGCCCGTAACCCAATCCCCCCGTTGCAAGCATGGCATTAGTGTACTCTTGGAAATAGATACCGCTGGACGCATAACTCGTCAGTTCGTCGCTCAATAGTCCTGGAGACGCAGCCAGACTATATGATGCAACACTAAACATTTGGGCATAAATCACCGTTAATGCTGAACTTGCCGTTGCATTATTGTTAAATACCGAAGCAGTTACTAGTTGGGTAGTTGGGGGAGGGATTTCTACAAATTTTTTGCAGCCAGGCAGAAAGCCCAAGGCCGTCCCGAAAGTTATCGGGAGCAGAAAGCCGAAGATGAGGTAACGGATGAAAGGGGCCTTTTTAATGACGTTTGGCTGACTCTTCTTATATGTTTGAATTTTCATTGCTGTTTCTCTTTAAATGTTTAAAATTTATAAGGAGGCATGGATACCAAAGGTGATCATCCTTAAGGGCGGCAAGCCGTTATAGCCTGTTTCCGGGTCCATACCAAAATAATTGGTAAAGGTCAGCAGGTTCTGCGCCTGCATATAAATCCGCGCGTTTTGCAAATGCATAGCCTGTTGCCAACTTTTAGGAAGCGTGTAAGACAACGCCAGATTTTTTAGGCGTATATAGGAAGCATCGCCCACGGCAGCATCCGAATATGGATATTCACCATAGGGATCTGAACCATAGTTAGTCGATGCTTTTCCGTATGGAACGATATTGCCTGGCTTTTGCCAGTAATTCAAAGAAGCAGTTGGCACATTGAAATTTACTAATCCAAGAACATCGGATCCCCCAGTAACATAGTTATAATTGAGCGCTGTTTGCTTTACAAACTGGAAAAAAACATCCAACTGGAAATTTTTATATTGAAAACTATTTTGCAGCCCCCCGTAAAATTTCTGCCCGGCGAATACTGGGATTTCGTCTGTGCTTGTAGGGGCGTCTGTTGGTCCAGTACTGCTGGCATATTCATCGATGCCATTTGAAGGGTTTACACCTAGAAAATGATATTCTTTACGTATGGACAATGGCTGCCCGATTACGTAGGTATTCTTATATGTAGAAGCCGCCAGGCCCGGGTAGGAAACCAGTTCATTGCGGGGTATGGTCAGGTTAAATGAACTGCTCCACTTGAAACCGGATGATTTAATATTGACGGTATTTAAGGTAAACTCTGCTGCTGTGTTCTGCACCACAGCCGGCAAATTTACTTCAACGGATGAAAAGCCGGTTATCAACGGCAGCGGATAGACAACTAATTGGTTAGCGCTGCGTTCTCGGTAATAATCCGCGGAAAGGTTGATCCGGTCATTTAAAAAACTGAGTTCCAGGCCGCCTTCCAGTTTTTTATCCACTTCCCACCCATAATTCGGGTTCGCTATACGGGTAGGGTACAAGCCTGTTTCACCCCCATAGGTGGGTGAATTAGTAGAATAGGTACTCAAGTACTGATAGTCAGCAATTTGGTCATTGCCGGTGATGCCATAACTGCCACGCAGTTTACCAAAACTTAACCAGGGCAGGTTATCCTTTATGGTTTGCTCCCTGGTAAATATCCAACCCGCGCCAACCGCGCCAAAGTTGCCCCATTGCGTGGCCGGGCCAAAGCGGCTGCTGCCGTCCCGACGGGCTGTCACGTTGAGTAAATATTCGTCGTCCCAGGTATAACCAATCCTACCGTAAATCGCGTTATAACGGTATAACGTATTATTATAGCCAGCAAGGCTTGTAGTCGACGCGTTTAAAGGGTTTGCGATCAATACGTCACTCGAATAACCCGAAGTCCGCTCCGCAAATGTATTGGCCACATTTTGCTGGATGGTCGAACCCACCAGAACGCTCAAAGCCCCTTTGGCGATTTTCTTGTCATAACTGATCTGCGGCTCGATGATCCAGGTTGTGTTTTCGGATCTTGCAAAATAATTACTTCTATCCGCCGGATTGGTATTATTTGGAGGCGCATATGAATCGGCTGGCGTTTGAATAGTCTGGTTCATCCGGTCATCCGTATAGCCAAAACTGCTTTTAACCTGGAGGCCGGGCAATATCCGATAGCTTAATTGCAGGTTGCTGATCAAATTATTCGTTACCGCATTTGCGTTTCTGAGGGTGGCATATAACGGATTGCTAAAGGTCTGCGCTCCTCCAACCAGTTGCCAGTTTAAACTACCGTTTGCATTATACAAGGCCGGGGCATCCGGCGCCAATTCTAGGGCCTGCGAAGTCAAGTCAGTTTGTGGCAAATTGTTATTGTCGTTCACATAGCCCGCTGAAAGAGTTAACTGGAAACGCTTATCCGCAGAGGAATGGGTCAGGCTAAAATTCAGGGAACCTTTCGCGTCATCATAATCGCCCGGAAATACCGTGGTCTGCCGGTTAAAACCTCCACCCACGTAAAACTGGGTATTTTCATTTCCCCCGGATACGGAAAGCTGCGCATTGGTATAATGAGCCGTATTGCCGATCAGTACTTTTTGCCAGTCGGTGTTGTTGTTAATGTTCCAGTCGCCATTCAGATCATAAGCATTGGCCGGGATCGTCGTAATGCCATCATTCGCATAAGCCTGGCGGCGTATTTGCAGGTATTGCTGGGTGTTCAGCAGATCCATCGTGCGGGTCACCTGCCCATCTCCCTGCGAGAGGTCTACATCAACTTTGGTATTACCTGCTTTTCCCTTTTTAGTGGTGATCAGGATTACGCCATTGGCGCCCCGGGAACCATAGATGGCGGTAGCATCCGCATCTTTCAGGACTTCGATACTTTCAATATCATCCGGGTTCAGCGCATTAAAGGGGCTCATACCACCTCCTAAATTTTGGGTAGTGGTACTAAATGTGTTACCCAGTGCACCGCCTCCAAGAGTTGTGCTTGTAAGGCTTGTCGATGAAAAAGGAACGCCATCAATTATATATAAGGGATTATTTCCATTGGCGATACTGTTCTGGCCATTAATCTGTATCTTGGCATAGGAGCCAGGCATACCAGAAGTTTGTGTGATGTACAAACCGGCAACGCGCCCCTCCAATGCCTGTATAGGGTCGCTCACTGGCTGTTCCTCAATTTCTTTGGCATTGACTATGCCCACATCGCCGGTGGAGAGTTCCTGCCTTTCGTTATAGTAACCTTTATTGACTACCACTTCTCTCAAATTATTTTCAGCGGCTTTTAAGGTAATCACCGAACCAGAAGGAATGTATTTTGCAGCCACTTCCTGCGTTTCATAGCCGATATAGGAAAAGCTAACCACCGAATTATCGCTTGCGACGTTGAGGCTAAACTTGCCTTTGCTATCGGTCGCGGTCGCGTTTTTGGTTCCCTTTTCACCAACCGTAACGCCGGACATTGGCTGGCCGGTTTCATCCA